>CAZCRJ010000041.1:0-10758 GCA_964501015.1 uncultured Roseivirgaceae bacterium
AATGTTACGTGCGGAATAGCTGTCCGATGGGTTAATATATTCATCCAGCATCGTTACTTCCTCAAAATGCTTCTTTTTAAAGCTCGAATAACTATCCTTTCCTGCTGCAGTTGATGAAACAGAGGTTGTCAGAACTTCACGGTCTTTCGAACGGAAGTACATATCGTCATACTCCTGCGCAAAAGCACCTGCACCTACCCCGATCACCATGCCGATTATTATTAATCTCGTTTTCATAAGCTTATTGGTTAAATCCATTTGCTGATTCTTTTTATAAACGTCAATCACAACAATTTGATACAATAAAGGTACAAAATTATGCTTGAATATCCTTAAAAATGCCGGCTTGTCCATCCATTCGCATTGGTACTCCTTTATATTTGCCGACAGAACACATAAAGGCAATAATTATACCAAGATGGGCAAAGAACTACCAAACCGAAGTGATGATTACTCCTTGTGGTACAATGAGTTAGTGAAGAAGGCTGACTTGGCTGAGCACTCTGATGTGCGTGGATGTATGGTGATTAAACCCTATGGGTACAGCATTTGGGAGAAAATGCAACAGGCATTGGACACCATGTTCAAAGAAACCGGTCACGTTAATGCCTATTTCCCACTTTTTGTACCAAAAAGTATGTTTGAAGCGGAAGAACAAAATGCTGAAGGCTTTGCCAAGGAATGTGCCATTGTGACACATTACCGGCTCAAAGCTGATCCCAATAATAAAGGAAAGCTAATGGTTGATCCGGAAGCTAAATTGGAAGAAGAGCTTGTTGTTCGTCCCACAAGTGAAGCGATAATTTGGCCTACCTATAAAAAGTGGATTCAATCCTATCGCGATTTACCAATACTGAGTAACCAAGGGGCAAATGTTGTGCGGTGGGAAATGCGAACACGGTTATTCTTGCGCACGGCAGAATTTTTGTGGCAGGAAGGGCACACTGCACATGCTACCAAAGAACAGGCCGTACAGGAAACGTTACAGATGCTTGATGTTTACGCTACGTTTGCAGAGCAATTCATGGCCATGCCGGTTATTAAGGGGAAGAAATCAGAAGGTGAGAAATTTCCCGGTGCTGTTGATACCTATTGCATCGAAGCCATGATGCAGGATGGAAAGGCACTGCAGGCTGGAACATCCCATTTTCTGGGACAAAATTTCGCCCACGCTTTTGATGTTAAATTTGCCGGTAAAGATGGTAAACTTGATTATGTATGGGGAACGTCATGGGGCGTAAGTACCCGTTTAATGGGAGCGTTGATCATGGCACACTCTGATGATGATGGACTTGTACTACCACCTAAGCTTGCTCCGATCCATGTTGTAATCGTTCCGATTTTCAGAACAGAAGATGAGTTAACTAAAATCACTGAAAAGGTTACAGAAATTATGCAGCCGTTACGAAAGCATGGCCTGACCGTAAAATTTGATAACCGCGATACCCATAAACCGGGATTTAAGTTTGCAGAGTGGGAATTAAAAGGTGTACCTGTTCGGTTGGCAATTGGGCCACGCGATCTTGAAAGCGGAACCGTAGAAGTAGCAAGACGCGATACGAAAGAGAAACAGGTAATGGCTATGGATCAGATTGAAGAAAAAATTCCTGCATTATTAACGTCTATACAGGAAACAATATACACAAGAGCATTAGCCTTTCGTGAGGCACATTTAACCGAGGTTAATTCATTTGAAGAGTTAAAAAGAGTGTTGGATGAAACGGGGGGATTTGTGTCAGCACATTGGGATGGAACGCCTGAAACAGAAGCATTAATAAAGGAGAAGACTAAGGCAACAATTCGGTGTATACCCTTGCAGGCAAAGGAGGAGCAAGGTGTTTGTGTTTATTCCGGAAAGCCCTCATCATCAAGGGTATTGTTTGCCAGGGCGTATTAGTTAAAATTAACACTTCGCTTTAGGAACTACTCCGCGTACTTTTTGTACTTTTGGTTCCCTAATTAACCGGGTTATGTTGATGTGGTTAGCTATTACCGCGCTTATTGTTGCAGGTGTTGCCCTGCTTATTGTTGAAGTGATTTTCATACCGGGAACTACCATTGTTGGCATTCTAGGACTGCTGTTTATTCTCGCAGGCATTCTTGTCGGGTATAGGGAGTTTGGTAGCACTACGGGCAATTATATCTTGTTAGGAACCAGCATTGTTGCAGTCGGAGCCATATATGTAAGCTTCCGAAAAGGAGCTTGGAAAAAATTCTCATTGAATACCAGCATAGACAGTAAGGTGAATGAAGGTATGGTTTCAGAACTTGTTGCCGGAGTTGAAGGCATAACGGTTTCGGCATTGCGCCCGATGGGTACCGCTGAATTCAACGGAAAAATCGTTGAAGTTAAAACCAATGGCGATTATCTTGCACCCGGCACTCCTATTAAAATTGTTCTCATTCAGTCAAACGATATATTAGTTGAACCCAGTATTTAAACCCTTATAGATATGGAACTTGAAGGCGCAATGCTTCTCTTTATGGTTTTCGCAGGAATTATCCTGTTTTTCATTTTTCTTTATTTTGTACCCATTAATCTTTGGATCACCGCACTATTTAGTGGTGTACGTGTGGGTCTGTTCGAATTGGTATTCATGCGTATACGCAAAGTGCCACCCCGTGTAATAGTGGAGTCCTTAATTACAGCAACCAAAGCCGGGTTAAAACTTACTTCTACAGATCTTGAAACGCACTACCTGGCAGGCGGAAATGTTCCTAATGTTATACGGGCATTAATCTCTGCTGAAAAAGCAAACATTCACCTCGACTTTAAACAGGCTACTGCAATTGACCTTGCCGGTCGTGATGTATTCCAGGCGGTGCAGATTTCCGTTAATCCAAAAGTGATCACCACACCTAAAGTAGCGGCTGTTGCTGCCGATGGTATTCAGTTAATAGCCATTGCCCGTGTAACTGTTCGTGCGGCTATACAGCAATTGGTTGGTGGTGCCGGTGAGGATACTATCCTTGCCCGTGTGGGAGAGGGTATTGTAACAGCCATTGGTTCAGCCAAATCCCATAAGGAAGTATTGGAGAATCCTGATAAGATCTCCAAAGTGGTTTTATCGCGAGGATTGGATGCCGGTACTGCATTTCAGATTCTCTCTATTGATATTGCTGATGTGGATGTAGGTGCCAACATTGGGGCTAAACTTCAGATTGATCAGGCATCGGCAGATTTAAAAGTTGCTGAAGCAAAAGCAGAAGAGCGCAGGGCAATGGCCGTTGCGTTGGAGCAGGAAATGAAAGCGAAAGCCCAGGAGGCTCGCGCAAACGTTATCCAGGCGGAAGCGGAAATTCCTAAAGCAATCGCTGAGTCCTTTACCAAAGGGAATCTTGGTGTGATGGATTATTATCGCATGCAGAACATACAGGCTGATACAGGTATGCGTCAGGCCATTTCCGATTCGGGAAAAGGTCAGGGACCAAGTAATGCTCCCAAAAAGGATTAAGAGAAAGGGCCGAAAGGCCTTTTTCTTTTGATTACAATTTCAACTGCCGTAACGAATTCCTCACTACACCAATAAACCGATTATGAGTTGAATCAAAAAATAGCTGCTCGTAAATAGTGGGGATAGTGCTGATCCCGTGAAGGTTTACTACACCATAGTAGCCGTGATGTTTAACGAGAATCAACCCGTTTTTCAAATCTTCTAATTCTTCATATTTGGGTTGAAGCAAAATGTTTCCGTGTTCATCGGCTAAGCCATGCAATGTTCCTGACTCAATGCGAATTCGCTTGTCATGTAATACGTCAAGATTATCGTAACGAAAATCCAACAGAACCTGACCATCATTGGTAATCAATCCGGATTTTCCATTACGAATTACTTTTGCTCGTCCGTTATCAAAAGCATTTATTTGATCATAATTTGGTTGAATTACAATTTTGTCTTCTTTGTTAATGAACCCCCACTTGCCCCTGATTTTTACACCAGCAAGCCCTTCATGGAAAGGTGTAATTCCCTCATACCGATTGGCAATCCGTAACCTGCCCTGATCATCTATAAACCCATATTTACCATTCCGTTTAATGCCTCGATACCCCTCAGTTGACGGGAAAACTATTTCTGCGGTTTCCCGTGAGGGTTGTTCGCGATGAATAATTTGTCCATTAAGATTTATCGTCCACTTGCCGCCATCGGATACCGATTCAATCAAAAGGTTGTTTTGAAATTCGAGATCATTGGAAGTAAAATAAAGCATTATTCCTTCCATGGTTTTTAGAATGGAGAGGTCTGTCGTGTATTCAAAGTATCGGTTTTCATTAAGCAACATGATTCTGTTAGGTTGTGGCAAAACAATCCACTGTTCATTTGAATTGATTATTCCGTAGCGTCCTTTGAATCGGGCAACGGTGAGATTACCGAACACATTGCCAAGACTATCGTATGCGCAGGCAATGATTTCATCTCCATTTTTATTGATGCCGCCATAATAACCATTTTTAATCACTGGAAAGAAAAATCCATTAAACGGAAGTATGTAATCATACAGCCTTTTGCTTTTTTGTTTACCAAGGATATCATACAACGTACACACCTGGTTACCGGATTTCAAGGAAGTTGTAATCAGATGATCACCATCCGATTGTATGCGGTCAAATTCAGCCGGAAGTACTACTGATCCGTTGGTGCTGATAACTCCTTTCTTCCCATGTTTACGATAAATTGCTAATCCATCCTTGAAAGGATAAATGTGATCCAATTTTTCATTACCGATTAAGGTAAAATCAAGATCGGCAAGTTGGGTTCCTCTTGCGGACACAAGTTTCACACGATTAATATCAATAAGGGTAATGGAATCGGCTTCAATTTTCCTGAGCAGTTTATTGGAACCATCCAGTACGTGCCATTCATCAGGCAATCTGCAAGAATAATTACTGCCATCAACTTTAATTTCCCGATAAACGGGTTCATGTATGATTTTTCCATCCCTGTTGATGAGTCCCTGCTTGCCGTCTTTATAAATAATAGCATAATTATTCTGAAACGAAGAAATACTATCAATTACAAACCGGGTCATTGCCCTTCCGGTTTCTGAGAAAAGTGCAGTCTTATTGTCAAAATTCTGTACAGCATACCGCAGGCTGCCAATCGGGTAAATGTTCTTATACAGCTGGGGTATAAGAATTTTATTGGACATATCGATTAGTCCATACTTCATCCTATTGTCATCTACAGTGTAAATGATTGCCAGCATTGAATGAAGCTTAATTCCATTATAAGAAAACGGGATAACGGTTTTGCCAGCGAAATCGATTATACCTGCAGAAATTCGTAAGGTGAGGGGAGATCGTTTCGTAGCTATAAGCAAATTCTGGCTGCCTGGGTTAAGGGAGAAGTAGTCAGCGGGTGTAATCGTTTGGTTCCGAATAGTAATCAGTCCCCACTGGTTATTTTGTTTATATCCTGTTACCTGATTGAGTACTGAAAATTTTTCATCACTCCATCCAAGAGCTTCATACCTTGCCGGTATAAGCACGTCACCGCTTTGATTCTTTAATCCAACCTTACCATTCTCTTCAAATGGATAATAGGTCTCAGCAAAGGAGAAAAGCTGACTGAGAACAATCAGAAGCGCAACTGTAGCGTAGTTCATGCGCGCCAAAGATATAACGTGCATACATTCTGCAAAGCACTGCCAGACACTTTATTATTCCGATGCGTTAATGAGTGAATCGTAGTCTTCGGGAGTGTCCATATCGACCTCACCTCCTACAAATGGAACGGATACTAGCCGGTCAGGATTTTTTTCGATCACATGCTTTGCTCCCTGATGGTCATCAATGGAAAGCAATTCCGGAAAAATGGTTCGATCGAAAATTGTTGGAACACCCTGAACCTTACTATAACCAGAGGTTATTATGGGTTTTCCTGTACTAGTGTAATGATGTAAAAGTTCGTCTAAATGATGTGTTGTTAACAGGGGCTGATCACAAACTAGCGTTAGTACCGCTGATGTATCTGGTTTGAGTTTCAGAATTTCAGCAAGTCCAAATTTAAAAGAATTCCCCATGCCTTTCTCCCACTGTGGGTTCACGATAACGGAAACGGGTTGAGTATTAAGTATTGACTGGATTTCCTTCGCTTGATATCCCAAAACAACAACAGTGTTTGTTGCTTTGCTGGCCAATGCAATACGCAACGTTCTCAGCAAAAGAGGTTCTCCTTCAACCAGGAGAAGTTGTTTTGGCCTCCCCATTCGGGAAGAAGATCCGGCTGCAAGAAGTAGTATAGAGATGTTCACTGGATTACCTTTTAGAACCACGTAACAACAGGGAAATCAGCTACTGACGGAGCGGGAATTGCTATCGTTGCCCAAAAAAACCTGCTTAAACACATGGTCACTTTTACCGTCACGTTGGTGTATCGGTCCATTTCGGTATTTCAAAAATCCGCCAGAGCGATTAGCGAATGTACTTTGAATTTCTGCAATAATGGAAATAGCAATTTCATCAGGAGTTTCGGCTCCGATGTCTAATCCTATAGGTGAGTGAATTCGGTGATGTGCTTCAGCCGATAATTCAATGCCTTCTTTCTTGAACTCTTCTATCATTTTATCGAAACGCTTTCGCGGACCAAGAATTCCAATGTAAGGTGTGTTACTTTGTAGTAATTTCTTCAACACATCGCGATCATATTCATAATTGTGTGACATCAGCACACAGGCCGTATAGGGTGTAATTATAAAATCCCGGTCAATAAATTCACGCTTGCATAATGAAAGAGCATCGGCAGATGGAAAGAAAATGGGAGCGATATGCGCTACACATTCATCTGTTACTATTACGTCCCAACCTAATGACTTTGCCATGGCACTTACAGGCCGTGCATCAAACCCCCCACCAAAAAGGATTACCTCCACTACAGGCTGAATCAATTCCAGAAATACTTCTGTTTCGCCATACTGCTTCGCCTGACTTTTTTTCGTCTCAAATGATTCAGCCAGATCAAGTTGAATTGCATTAATTAAATCCTGATTGGTAAGCGTATGCGTATATTCCCCACTACTACTCATGACCAGCTTCTCTCCAGCAAAGTCGGGTGAAAATAGAGTTGCCAGGGCAATCGGTTCATTTTTGGTAAGGAAGGTTTCAAATAATGCAACGGTATTATTTTTTTCTTCAGATAAGATAGGTTCAATCAGAACATCAATTACGCCATTACATCCCAATCCAATTCCCAGATTTTGATTGCTTTCTTCACGGGTATCATAGGTAATGGTCATGGGCTTTTTGCTTTGCATAACCATGCGAGCCTTGCGCAAGGCATCCCCTTCCAGGCATCCGCCACTGATGGAGCCTACCCACTTTCCGTCATCGGTAATCAGCATGCGTGCTCCAGGGCTGCGGTAAGAAGAACCCCTGACTTTCACTACGGTAGCCAATGCGGCTTTTCGTATTGAAAAGTCAACTTTTTTAACTTCGTTAAGTATGGTCTTTAATTCCTTCATTTACCAGAACAGGTGAAATTACAATAGAAGCGATGAATATCCTATATGAAGTACATTCGCTCTGATCTGAAATATTTACTTTGCATGATTGCGGGAACGCACAACAAACAGAGATAATGCGACTGACTGTTCTTGTTCTGATTATGGCAACAGGTTGTTATAGTCTGCTTTTTGCGCAGTCGCAAGAGGTGGTCGCGGATAGTCTTGCTGCCCGGATAGCCCCGGTACTTTTACACGAACGGGTAATTACTGATGTTTTAATTAAAGTAAGTGATTCAATCGCTTTTAGGCAGTGGGCAGAGCAAAATCATAGTGCTATAGCTTTTCATAAGGTTGGACCAAACCTGTACTCACTATCCGGACTTACCCAGGATTCATTTATAAAACTACAAACATCGGCAGGCGTGGGTTTTATTGATCGGGCCAATCGTAGGGCAAAGGAAGAGACGGTGCTAGGCGATTTTGATCAGAGTGTAAATAGTGTAACCAGTATTCATTCACTTTATCCAGCGCTTAATGGAGCAGGATTAACGGTATCCGTTAAAGAGAAACCATTCAATCAATTTGACCTCGATGTACGGGGCCGTGTTGTACTCAACGATCAATTCGATGAGCCAGCAAGTTTACACGCCACTTTTATGGCCACCATTGCTGCGGGTGCAGGGAACACAACACCTTTTGCAAAAGGGGCAGGATGGGGAGCAGGAATTACCACCTCAGACTTTGACCGGTTGTTGCCCGATAATGGCAACACGCTTACCTCGCTTAAGGTTACAGTTCAAAATCATTCGTATGGAGTGGGCTTGGAAAATTATTATGGGATTGAATCCAGCGAGTATGATTTGCAAGGAAGGCAATATTCGAAAATTCTGCATGTTTTCTCCTCCGGTAATGCAGGAGGCAGCACGCCTGTCGATGGACCGTATGCAGGAGTAACCGGGTTTGCCAACCTCACCGGTCAGTTTAAAGTTTCAAAGAATACCATTAGTGTTGGTTCAGCAGATCGGTTGGGGAATATTATTTCGCTGAGCTCGAGAGGTCCGGCACACGATGGGCGTGTTAAGCCCGAACTTATTGCCTTTGGCGATGCGGGTTCATCAGAGGCTGCAGCGGTGGTATCCGGTATAACATTAGTTGTTCAACAAGCCTATAGTGATAGCTATGATGAAATTCCGGATGCTGCGTTGGTTAAAGCGATACTGATTAACAGCGCACAGGACGTGGGCAGGCCCCAGGTAGATTATGAAACAGGTTTCGGAAATGTTGATGCGCTTGCTGCCGTGCGAACGGTGAAACAAGGTTCCTTTTTCACAGGATCAGTGAATGAGAATGAAGAGGCGGTTTTTACCATTAATGTTCCGGCCAGTCAGGGCCATCTTAAGGTAACGCTAGCCTGGGCTGATCCTCCGGCCGATCCGTTTGCATCTCAGGCTTTGATCAACGATATCGATTTAGTTGTTAAATATGTGCCGACCAATGAAGTCTGGAATCCCTGGGTGTTGAATGGTGCACCCACACGCGAGGCCATCCAGCAAAATGCACAGCGGGGAATAGACCGGTTAAATAATGTTGAGCAGGTTACCATTGATGCGCCTGCAGCAGGCGAATATGAGCTTCGCCTTACAGGCTTTTCTATTCCGCAGGGTCCTCAGACTTTCTATGTTGTGTATGAATTTCAATCCGGATTTGAGTGGCGTTATCCATTGATAAATGATGCACTCCGCTCGGGCACCACCAGCATTATTCGGTGGCAGTGGTATGATCATGCTGCTGCAGGGAAATTGGAATTTAAATATGCTAGCGAGACCTCTTGGAGAGAGATATCGTCAACTATTAATCTTGAGCAGCGTGCATATGAGTGGGCTGCACCAGATACTTCTGCACTCCTTCAATTTAGGATTGGGGTGAACAATGAATCTTACGAGACTTCGGTAATTGCGCTTTCAAAACCGGAACGAGTACAGGTTGGCTTTGACTGTGATGATGAAGTGATGGTCTTATGGAATAAAGTGCCATCAGCAGATGAGTATGTGTTGTATACTTTGGGCGATTTGTACCTGGAGCCTTTGCTTACAACTTCCGATACGTTTGCAATTGTTCCAAAAGCTTTACTGGAATCAAATTACTTTTCTGTTGCTCCTGTACTCAATGGCGTTACAGGGAACCGTGAATTAACGATAGAGTACACCCAACAAGGAACAGGATGTTATTTTATCAGTTTTATTCCGAGGGAAACAATTGTTTCTGATAAGGCGATGTTTGATATTACCCTTGGAACAACCTATAACGTGCAATCGGCAACGTTAGAGCGATTAGTGAATGGCAGGTATATGCCGGTGGAGACCATTGAAAAGTTGACAAACAATACCTTTATGCTTCAGGATCTTAATCCATTGCCGGAAACACAGACGTATAGAGTGAAACTCACGACAACCAACCAGCAGCTAATTTTTAGTAATGAAGTTCAGATATTTTACATACAGGAACGTGATGTATATGTTTTTCCAAATCCAATCGTTGCCGGTGACCTGCTGAGTGTATTAACCAGTGATGATGATTTTGCTTTGCTTCAGATAATGGATATCCATGGCAGGGTGTTGCGTGAGGCTGAAGATTTTGGGCTTGTTAAAAGCATCGAAACGGAAGATATGATTGCCGGTACCTACCTGGTACGGATACTGCAGCAAGATGGAAGGGAATGGGTGAAGCGCGTGGTTGTGGTAAAATAAAAAATGCCGGACGATGCCGGCATTTTCATTAGCGTATATGCTCTCTTAATAGAGATAACCAAGAGCAGTTTTATCGTTTGCGTTAAATGGACGATCAGTTGAAGCACTCAAACAGGCCAACATCCAGGAAGCTGCATCCGGGCCAGTAGGTGTTCCGGGGATATGAACAGCACCAACTCCGGTAGTTTCCTGTCCTTCATTGCCACCTGATCCGCAGCTGTAAGCGCGATTCATATAGTCTGTATGACGAAAACCGATGCAATGCCCGATTTCGTGCGCCAAAACAGTAGTCATGAATCCATCACTGTAACCAGAAGTATATTTTTTGGCGTACTTGATTTCAGGATATGGATTACCATTGCTATCCGGAAAACCGGCAGAAGCAATGTACTGTCCAGTGTTAACAATTCTGATATTGATGTTACCTCCGCTGCTTACACGCTGCATAGTAATCCCTAACATCTCGGCATTATAGCGGGCAATGGCATTGTTGATTGACGTAGAAAATGCAGCCGAGACGCTCCCGCTTACACTAATTGTAATTGTTCTTGGTAAGCCGGTTACCAGATTA
>CAZCRJ010000041.1:10768-11662 GCA_964501015.1 uncultured Roseivirgaceae bacterium
GGTACGGTACTGTTCAACTTCAGCAATGCGTAGATTGGACTGATTGGCAGGCCCGGCCAGATCATGATCGTGAAGGATAATATCACCTTCCACTAAATAACCTCCATCAGTGCGCATCACATTCTCCGTACTGAAACCCATTTTGCTGATTTGCGAAAGGGTTACATCGGAGATTTCATCTTTCTGAAAAGATTCGGTTACCTCGCACGATACGAGTACAACTGCAACGAATACCGTTGCTAGGGCAAGTAGTTTTTGCTTCATATAAGTTTTATGGTTTTAGGTTAACTAAGACGAATGTACAAAATTAACCAAATAAAAAACTACACCCATCTAGCCGGGCAACAGAAAATTTCGATAAAGACCACCTTATAGGAATATATGGTGGTTAAAGGGGTTTGATGGAAGGAAGAATCCGGGTCACGAAATCACGACCCGGGTTCTTCTTTTAAATTAAAGGGTTGCTTACGCAGACGCTTTCCGGTGGCCGCAAAAATGGCGTTGGCCACTGCTGCCCCGATGGGGGGTAATCCCGGCTCACCAAGTCCCTGCGGATGGGCATCACTTTCCACAAAGCGAACTTCAATTTCAGGAGTATCCGGTAAACGTATTAGTTTATACGAAGTAAAATTTTTCTGCATGGCTTCACCTTTATCAAAGGTAAGTTCACCATATAATGCATGTCCTAATCCATCAATAATACCTCCTTCAATCTGGGCCTCTGCTCCACTGGGGTTGATTACCCGACCACAATCAATGACACAGTACACTTTATGAACTTTTACCTTATTGTCAACAATGGAGATATCGGCAACTTGCGCAGCATAGGATCCAAAAGAAAAGTGGGCTCCAAACCCTGTATAGATTCCGTTTACGCCTTGCTTGCCCCAATTG
>CAZCRJ010000042.1:0-11508 GCA_964501015.1 uncultured Roseivirgaceae bacterium
AGTAAAAGGACGTTCTCAATTTGCTGCGGCTTAAAATTCCTGGATCGTAATAATGACAGTGAAATAATCAATTACAGGGGGAACATTGTTGACTGGCATGGAGCATCATCCTACCCGGGCCGTTACTTTGTTCTGGATTGGGACCAGGTATTGGACACGGCAAGTTTTGCAAAAGGAATGATAAAAGATAAGATTATATTTATGGGGTACCTTGGCGATGACCTTACGGATACCTCATGGGATGATAAGTTTTTCACCCCCCTGAATAATAAATTTGGAGGAAGGGCAAGACCAGATATGTATGGCGTAGTAGTGCACGCCAACATTATTTCCATGATCATGGCCGAGGATTATGTGGAACAACTGACGAATTTCCAGAAATACTCATTTGCCATTTTAATCTGTTTTTTAAATGTGGCATTATTTTGGGTTATCTTCCACAAGTTGCCATTGTTGTTTGATACCCTGTCGGTTGGTCTTCAATTGGTTCAATTAGCCGGTTTTGCACTTTTGATACCATATGTTTTTTATTGGTATCACCTAAAACTCGATATAACTGTCGGATTGGCCATTTTAGCACTTGCCGGACCATGTTTTGAGATTTACATCAGTATAATTGCTGCCGGAATAGATGACCTTAAGAAAAGGTGGATTACCAAAGGACAAAAGCAAGTATTAACGCCCTGACAACGAAATTTTATATAATTTGCAATTACAATTAATAACGATAGCTATGAAAAGCAGAAAATTGACCATGTCATTAGTGTTTGCCCTTATTTGCTCCTTCTCATTTGCCCAGGATTACGCATTTAAAGTAATGGCCAATAAAGGCAGTAATGAGATTAAATCTGGAGATGCATGGCAGCCCATTAAAACAGGTGCCAGCTTGAAATCGTCAGATGAATTGCGGCTTGCTGATAATTCCTATATCGGGCTGATCCACGCCAGCGGAAAACCACTTGAATTAAAGCAGGCTGGAAATTATAAAGTTGCTGAACTTGCCTCTACCATTAGCGGAGGATCAAGTGCATTAAATAAATACACCGACTTTATTTTGAGCAGCAATGCTGATGAGAAAAAGAACAAACTTAGTGCAACTGGAGCGGTGCACCGGGCCGCTGAGTCATCCGCAATTAAAGTTATGCTCCCTGAAAACCAATACTCAGGCGTATATAACAATGAAGTTGTGATTAACTGGGATGGAAGTAAAGTAGCTGCCCCCTATGTTGTAACTGTTCGAAATATTTTTGAAGAAGTGCTGGATAAAATCGAGACTTCAGAAACACGATTGAGATTGGATTTGGCACAACCTAAGTTTTCCGAATTCAATGCAGTATTGGTTGAGATCAGTTCAAAGTCAGATGGTAAGCAAAACTCCAAACAATATGTTATTAAAAAGCTAACTACTGCAGATCATCAGAATGTGAATAAGCTTTTGGCGGATATAATGGGGGAGGTTTCAGAACAAACTGCACTTAACAGTTTCATATTGGCCGGATTTTATGAAAGCCAGGGATTATTAATTGATGCCATCACAGCCTATGAACATGCTGTAAAAATTGAGCCCACATATAAGGATGATTATGACAACTTCTTGATCAGAAATGGCCTAAAACGATAACGTGAGATTGACATAGATGAGTAAATGCCCCCATATTCTGGGGGCATTTTTATTCAGTATTGAGTTTGATACTATTTTTGTAATAATAAAACACAGAACAATGAAAACACGGGTATCCCTCCTCCTGTCAGTTGTATTAGTAGTTTGTATGATCCGAATAGGTGCCGCACAGTCCTATGCATTTAAAGTAATTGCAAGTAAGGGGCACACAGAGGTTAGAGCAGCGGGAGGAGAATGGGCACCAATAAAGGTTTTCGCTTCGTTGTTAGCTAATGACGAGGTCAGGCTCCCGATCAACGGATACTTAGGTTTGAATCATGTCTCCGGTAAACCACTCGAATTAAAAGAATCCGGGGTATACAAAATTTCAGAGCTTGCATCACAAGTTGGGAAGGGGCCAACAGCAATGAGTAAATACACCGATTTTATTCTAAGCAGTGATCAGGAAAAAAGAAATAAGCTGGCCGCTACAGGAGCTGTACATCGGGGAGATAATAAACCCGTGCAGGTATTATTACCAGGACCAGGCAGGGCAGATTTGCTGAATTCTTACTTTTCGTTGAACTGGACTTCTGAAGGCTCTACTGCATATACTGTTGTATTGATGGATATGCTGGATGATGAGCTAAAGCGTATACCGGTTAAAGGTAAAAGCATAACTGTTAATTTTGATGAACTGAAAATCAATGAGGCACAGGTATTAATCAAAGTTATTGCGGAATCAGGTTTGTCATCCGAAACATTTGTGGTTAAACGATTACCCGCGAGCCAGAGGAAAAGGACACAGGAAACAATTGATGGGCTTGGATTGCCAACAGAGAAAAATGCACTAGAGAAGTATATTTTGGCCAATATCTATGAAGAAAACGGATTGGTTATTGATGCCTTAACTTCCTATAAGGAAGCCACTGAACTTGAACCCGAAGTGGACTCCTACAAACAGGCATATGCTCAATTTTTGATACGGTTGGGATTTAAATAAAAGGGAGTAACGAATAGAAAACAGAAAGGTGCAGCAATCCCTTCTGTTTTTGTGCCGTTTGGCTGAACCATATAATATCCTAATTTTGTGCGGAGCAAAATCCTATCTTCATGAGTGTATTAGTTAATAAAGATTCGCGCATTATTGTACAAGGCTTTACAGGATCCGAAGGCACCTTCCATGCAGGTCAGATGATAGAGTATGGAACTAACGTTGTTGGTGGTGTTACCCCTGGAAAGGGAGGTTCCGAGCACCTTGGGCGCCCAGTCTTTAATACTGTAAAGGATGCTGTCGATAAGACAGGTGCCGATGTTTCAATAATTTTTGTTCCGCCAGCCTTTGCAGCAGATGCTATCATGGAAGCGGCCGATGCGGGTATCAAAGTAATCGTAACAATTACGGAAGGTATTCCGGTTAAGGATATGATGATTGCCAAGAAATACATCAGAAGCAAGGGAGTTATTTTGGTAGGCCCCAATTGCCCTGGTGTTATTACACCTGGAGAAGCGAAAGTAGGGATTATGCCAGGCTTTGTTTTCAAAAAGGGAAGAATAGGGGTGGTATCTAAATCAGGCACATTAACCTACGAAGCGGCAGACCAGATTGTGAAAGCCGGACTCGGTGTGTCAACAGCAATTGGAATTGGAGGCGATCCAATTATAGGTACCTCTACTAAAGAGGCGGTTGAACTGTTAATGAATGATCCGGAAACAGATGCTATCGTAATGATTGGAGAAATTGGAGGCAACTATGAACCCGTTGCCGCGCGTTGGATAAAGGAGACCGGAAACCGTAAACCTGTGGTAGGCTTTATTGCCGGACAGACTGCTCCTCCGGGCAGAAGAATGGGACATGCCGGTGCGATTATTGGTGGCGCTGAAGATACCGCTGAAGCAAAAATGAAGATCCTTCGGGAATGCGGTGTTCATGTAGTTGAATCCCCAGCAGATATCGGAGAAACCATGGCAAAAGTATTAAACGTTAAAACCTCATAGCGCGAGGTAGAACAATTCATCTTTCCAGAGAGCGATTAACTTCATCCAGTGACCGAAACGTTTTTACACGTTCGGGGGTAAGGTCAATGCTATCCCTGAAAAAGATTACCTCTACATAGAAGTTCTTCACTCCATACAGATAGCCTCTTCTTCCATCTTTATAATAGGTGCGTAAAATTTTGCCCTTGTTTTTCAGGACTGCCAACTGATTATTTTCGGATAGACAAGTAAACATCAGTTTTTCTAACATACAGGTATGGTATACGCTGGATTAATACAGATACGTTAAAGAGGTAAACCGATTCGGTCAACTTTTTTAAGGATAGTCCTGAAAAGACCTATGTCGCGCGAGGGCGAAAAAAAGTATTATAAAAGCGTATTTGCCAAATTAGCCAGCTCTGAGCGTTCGCCCTTCTCCAAGGTAACATGCGCATATAGTTCATGGTTTTTAAGCCTGTCGATCAAATAGGATAACCCATTGCTTTGCGCATCAAGGTAGGGCGTATCAATCTGATAAATATCACCCGTAAAAATGATTTTGGTGTTTTCGCCAGCGCGGGTAATAATTGTTTTGACTTCGTGTGGTGTTAAGTTTTGAGCCTCATCAACAATGAAGCATATGTTGGAGAGACTTCTACCTCGAATATACGCGAGCGGTGTAATGACCAGTTTCTCCTGATTTACCATTTCCGTAATCTTGGCATACTCCTTATCGGATTCACTGTATTGGTTTTGAATGAATTTAAGGTTGTCCCACAAGGGCTCCATGTAGGGATTTAATTTAGACTTTATGTCACCAGGAAGATATCCGATATCCTTATTACTAAGGGGTACTATGGGTCGGGCCAGATAGATTTGACGAAATTCGCGTTTCTGTTCCAATGAAGCAGCCAATGCAAGCAATGTCTTACCCGTTCCGGCAATTCCCTGCAGCGATACCAATTTGATTTCTGGTTTAAGCATCGCGTGAATAGCAAAAGCCTGTTCAGCATTACGGGGTTTTACACCATATACCGAGCGCTTTTCAACCTGTTCGAGCATTTCATTTAAAGGATTGTAATATGCCAGTACAGATTTTTTTCCGCTTTTCAGGATATAATAATGATTCTTTTGCGGGCTAACTTTACCAAATACTTCAACAGGTGGGCAGTATCCTTTTTCGTAAATCAAGTTGATGTACTGGGCATCAACATCTTCAATAATGGTGCGGCCAGAGTATAGGGAAGAAATATTTTGAATTTTTCCAGTGGTGTAATCTTCTGCCTGCAGACCAAGCGCTTTGGCTTTCAGTCTAAGGTTAACATCTTTAGAAACCAGAATTACCTTCCTTCCTTTTTCTTCTTTCTGAAGTAGTAATGCGGAGTTTAATATCCGGTGATCAGGTTTATCTTCATTGAATACCCGGTTGGCATCCAACGATCCATTCCCACCAGTGTCCATCACCACTTTGAAGTTTCCCTTCCCTTTTCCATTGATAGGGTTCCAGTGATGCAGCATCTGGTCTTTGGCTAGTTTATCGATTAGCCGAATAAATTCACGTGCCTCGAAATTCTTTGTGTCATTACCTTTTTTAAAATTGTCCAATTCTTCAAGAACAGTAATGGGTATTCCAACATCGTGCTCATCAAAATTTAAGATAGAATTATGTTCATAAATAATTACAGAAGTATCGAGAACGAAAATTTTCTTTTCGGGCTTAGCTTTTGCCATAGGTACCGGTAGAGTTAGGGTTTTGAAAATGCGAGAATGTACAGCGCCAACAACTGAAGTGGTATTGGAGAGGGGTAGGTATGCGGATACGTGAAACGTCTAAAAAATCTCCTGTCATCCTGTTCGTTGCGAAAAGGTAGCAATTTGTTTGGCATTTGCAAAAAACTTTTGCTAGTTTAAAAGGTTAATCAAACCCAATAACTATGCTAAAATACTTTACCCGATTATTGTTAGTGCCAACCTTGGTACTATGCTGTTCGCTAAGTGCATTTGCACAAGAGCGAAGTGTTACGGGGAAAGTCCGTTCATCAGAGGATGGATTAGGACTACCCGGTGTCAACGTGGTGTTAAAAGGAACAGCCACAGGTACAATGACAGATGCTGAGGGAAACTTCTCCATGCGTGTGCCCGAATCCTCTGTCCTGATTTTTTCCTATGTGGGGTTTATTACCCAGGAAGTAGCTGTTGGGAATAATACAACACTAAACATTTCTCTTGTTGTTGATGCTCAAACCTTAAGTGAAGTTGTTATCACTGCTTTCGGCCTTGGGCAGGAGAAAAAAGCCTTGGGTTTTGCTGTTCAGGAGGTAAAGGGTGATGAGATACTTCAATCCCGAGAAGCAAACATTGTAGACGCATTAAACGCTAAAGTTGCCGGAGTACAAGTGGTAAGGCAAGGTGGTGCCGCGGGTGCAGGTTCCAGCATTCTTATCCGGGGAACATCTTCCGTATCAGGGAATAATCAGCCATTATTTGTGGTCGATGGTGTACCGATTAACAACTCATTCCGTGCCAGTATTGGTACTTCTGCCGGAGTAGATTACGCCAACCGGGCAATCGACCTTAACCCAAATGATATAGAGAATATTTCAGTGCTTAAAGGTCCTGCTGCCACTGCATTGTATGGAATCCAGGGAGGTAATGGAGTAATCCTAATTACCACAAAAAAAGGTGCAACTTCAAAGAAGGGATTCACGGTTGATTTCTCTACTAACTTTTCCACTGATGTTATCATGAATTATTTCCCGCAGCAGTACGCATATGCCCAGGGTGATAATGGAATTTTTAGCGGAGGGACAACATTTAATCATTACGGAGCACCCATGTCCACATTACGGTACAATCCAAGCGCGCCTAATGTGAAAGATCCAAATGGTACAATTGTAGACATGAACCATCCAAATGCAGGCCCTCGTTTGCCTGTTTACAATAACCAAGAGTCATTCTTTGGCAATGGTTTTACAAACGATACCTACGTGGCAGTTTCGTCAAAAACGGACAGGTCAACGTTTTATTTATCTGTAGGAAATATGTTCCAACAAGGTATTATACCAAATAATACCTTTAACAGAACATCATTGAAACTTTCAGCTCAGACTAAACTGACTGATCAGATCAGTGTTACCGGTTCAGTAAATTATGTAAATAGTAAAAGCACGAAGTTTGGCCGTGGTGATAACTTCTCCGATGCTATTCAAGGCTTGTATAGAACACCTCCTTCATTCAATAATGCTGACGGATATGTTTATCCAAATGGTGTGCAGCGTAACTTCCGTGGTGCAGTAGACGGATCTTCCCCGTTTAGTCCAGATAACCCGTTATGGACGGTTAACAACAATCCGTATAAAGACAATGTGAACAGGTTTATTTCCTACATGCAGGCGGATTATAAGCCTTTAGAGTGGCTAACCTTCCTTTATAGAGTTGGTTTGGATTTTTCGGATGATGACCGTACGCAGCGGTGGGCACCATCCTCTGCCGGGGGAGCAGCAATTTCGTCAAGTGGCGCATTAGGTGGACGAATGTATGAGGATACTTATGTTGATAAAATTTTAAATTCAGATTTTATCGTTACGGCCAAAAAGAAGTTCAGCGATAAGATTGAGGGAAGTATAATGCTGGGTCACAACCTATTTTCATTAAATAACTCTAATTCCTATTTGAATGGTACTAACTTTGCAATTCCCGGATTATACACCATTACCAACACACAGGAAGATCCGGTGTTTACAAAAAACAGGTTTGAGAAGCAAACACAAGCCCTGTACACCCGTCTTAATCTATCCTATGCAAACACCTTTTTCCTGGAATTGTCTGGTCGTAATGAATGGTCTTCCACGTTACCGGAGGCGACACGATCCTTCCCTTATGGAAGTGCAGGCTTGAGTGTTGTTTTCTCTGAATTGCTTAATCTGAATGAGGATATATTTTCATTTGGAAAACTGAAGGGTTCATGGGCGATTACAGGGAACGATGCACCGATTTACCGCACTGAAACCTTTTATGTAATTGGCACAACAGGCACCAGGTATGCGGGTGGTGTCCGGTTCCCCATTGATGGAGTTGGCGGTTCATTGTTAAGCCGTTCAGCAGGGAACAGTAATCTTAAAGCTGAGACGAACTCTACCACTGAATTTGGTTTTGATCTACGCTTTTTGCGCAACAGAATAGGGTTAGATCTTACACTTTATAAATCATTAAGCAGGGATCAGATTATTTCTGTACCCGTTCCGGGATCAACAGGGTATACAACACAAATCGTGAACTCTGGTGAAATTGAAAACAGGGGGATTGAAATGGTGATTAATGCAACACCTGTTAAGGCCGGTGACTTTAGCTGGGATATGATTCTGAACTTTACGCGAAATCGTAATTATGTAAATGCGCTTCCAAATGATGAGCCCATTGTGTACAATTTATACGGGGCGAGGATTCAAAGCCGACTTATACCAGGCGAACAATATGGTGTCTTTTATGGAAATGCCTTCAAGCGCAATGCCAATGGAGATGTTTTAATTAATGCCAGCGGTTATCCGCAAGTAGATCCTACAGGTCAGAAAATGGTAGGAAACCCTAATCCCGATTACCTTATTGGTTTCAGAAATGTATTAAACTACAAACAGTTTAATTTATCTTTCTTATGGGATATCCGTAAAGGCGGAGATGTAGTAAACGTTACAGCTTATTGGATGGGTAACGGTTCTGGAGTTGCAGAACATACTTTAGACAGAAATAATGTTGTGATTTATAAGGGTGTAATTGATAATCCTGGTGGTGACAATGATGGCCAGGTAAACAACATTCCCGCGTTGCTTAACCAGGCTGCATTCCAGGGATCCGGAGCAGCTTTTGCTATCGGAAGAGAACTTACAGAACGCTGGGTGCAAGATGGTTCCTGGATCAGGTTGAGGGATGTAAGCCTTAATTATCGAATACCGAAATCAGCTATTGAAAAAATCGGTATGACCAATGCTAACGTGGGCATCTATGGAAGAAACCTCTTACTATTTACCAATTATGGAGGTATTGACCCTGAGACTAACCTTGCCGGACCGAATTCTGTAACGGGTCTGGATGCGTTTACAACACCCAATATGAGGAGTTATGGTATTACACTTAGTGCCTCATTCTAACATAAAAGAACTATGACTATGAAACTGAAAATAACAACCATTGCATTATCGCTCCTGTTTGTTGCGATTTCGTGCGAGGACTTTGATGAAATAAACAAAAATCCGAATCAGGCTACGGATGCTTCTATTCAGGTAATTTTTCCTGCTGTAACTGCATCGTTCATTTATGGAATAAATGGTGAGTCGGCACAATTTGCCAGCATACTCATGCAGTATCTTACTGGTATTATTGGAGATCAGCAACAGGTTAATAACTACTCGTTTATTGTTGATATGAGTGACGCAACCTGGAATCGTTTTTATGCGGATTGTTTAAATAATATTAAAACAATTAAAGAAAAAGCTACTGTACAAAATGCGTTGCATTATCGGGGCGCTGCAAAAGTAATGGAAGCAATGATTTTGGGATACTCTGTTGATTTATGGAATGATATTCCATATTCGACAGCTTTAAATCTTCAGACTGTTGTTCAACCAACATTTGATGCGGGTGCTACAGTTTATCAACAAGTTCAGACCTTGTTAGATGAAGGCATTGCCGATTTGTCTGGTGAAAGTGCAACAAGTCCAAGCCGAAACGATTTTGTGTACACGGCAACCAATGAAACTACCTGGCGGACAACGTCTCGCCCACGCTGGATTAAACTCGCCCGTGCAGCCAAGGCTAGGTATGCTAACCATTTAAGCAAGGTTGATGCTGCGGGCTCAGCCACTGCTGCACTAGCAGCAATAGATGCAGGCACATTTGTATCCAATGCTGAAGAACCTAAGCCCGTATTTGGTACTCAATTCGGTGGCCCTTGGTTTCCCTTCTTTAACACCTCGTTTGGTGAAAATAACGTAGGTGTTAGCCAGCGTATAATTGATCTGCTACGCGATAGAATTGCTCCTGGGCAGGACGATCCGCGCCTTCCATTTTTTGTTAAGCCTACAACTGGCGGATTGTATACAGGTACACCAAACGGTTCTCCCTCAAAACCAGCTGGTGCTGTGGTTGTTGGTGACTACATCAACAGACAAGCGGCTCCATCCCCAATTTTGAACTATAGCGAGGTGAAATTTATTGAGGCGGAAGCTGCATTGAGGTTAGATCAAAAAGTACGGGCTGCAACGGCTTTCAATGCTGCTGTGGCGGCATCACTTCAGCGCGTGACAGGCTCAGCAAATGCTGATTATGTTGCTGCATATGGATCTGAAACCGATGCAACAATAACGTTGGATAAAATTTTCACTGAAAAGCACATTGATCTGTTCCTTCAAACTGAAGCCTGGACAGATTGGAGAAGAAGCATTCCAAACGGTGCCAGTAGTACTACATCCGGTACTCCACATCTGGTAGCATCTCCTTCGAATACAACCAGTGGGGTTTTTCCCAGGAGATTTATTTATCCAAATAATGAGGTGGTAAATAATTCTACTAATGTACCATCGGTTACGAATTTGAATAAAGTATTCTGGGATCAATAGTAGAGTCTATTCAGATGATTTTAACACGCTAAAAAATTAAACTATGAGAAAATTTAATATAATCTGGATATTGGTAATTACAGCATTAGTAATGCCGTCTTGCATCCTTGAAGATCAGGAACCCGAGTATAGCATTGTTGGGGGAATTGCTTCAATAACTGCATGGAATCCATCCAAACTAAATCCAACAGCAGGGGAAACGATGACCGTTCAGGCCTTGTATTATTCCGAACATGCGCCCGTCACTGAATTGCGGTTTTATGCAAAGGTTGGAGCAGCGGATAGAGTACTTGTACAAACTATACCGGTGACCGACCATAATACTGAAGATTCATATCAACGAACCTTCAATTTTACAGTACCAGGCGGTACACCAGCTGCAACGGTTATCATCTATACTCTTGAAGTGGAAACGCCTAAGAGTTTGGTGACAACACGTTCAACACCAGCCACAGGAGCGTCTGCAGTACGTGTAATTTAATTATTCTGTTGTCTAAAAAGGGCTGTCATTGACAGCCCTTTTTTATTCAACCCTATGCCTGTTGTCTGACTCAAATCTGGTGTGTAGCAGAAATTGATCCTCCTTACCAGTGGGAATTACCTGAAGAACATTCGCCAATACTAATGTTACCAAACTACGGGATGCCTTGTACCGGTTGAGCCCTGTAAGTTTCCGGTAGCCATCAAGTGTTATGAAGTTGTGTTCATCAAGGTATCTCATCAGCAAGCCCTCATTTTCACTGTATTGAAATTTAATATTTCTGCGATGGGAGTGCCGTTTGATGATCTCTTTCATCTCTCTGCTTGCCTGTACGGTCTTATCTTCGTGTCGTACGTATACTGTTTTTGAACCATCGGCAGAAATGAACGCATGAGGTTTGCGTTTGCTCTCGCGGATTACATAGCGTACAAGGAAACGATTCTGGTCAATGGACAATACAGTAAGTTTAAACGGAAGCGATGGCTTGCAATGTTTATTCAGAGAGCCTTGAATGGCATATATTTCCTCTTCCGGAAACTTAACTCCTGAAAGTTGGCCGTCATCTGAAATACCTATGAAAAGCGTACCACCCTTTGTATTGGCGAACGCAATCATTTCGCAAATGATTTTATCTGGATAGGTGGCTCTTCGTTTGAATTCAAGTAGTTCTCCCTCTCCCTGCGCAACTTGTTTTCTCAGTTCCCTTAACTTTTCCGGACTAATTTCTTCTTCCGTTATCCATTTCATCATCGTCTTCCGTTTCGTCAGCGTTATCCCCCGATAACGGCAACATGGAACTTAACAAGTCTTTAAACTGATGACCAGCAGTAAGGTTATGT
>CAZCRJ010000043.1:0-11483 GCA_964501015.1 uncultured Roseivirgaceae bacterium
ACCCAACACATAAATTATCCGGATGGTATTGATGGAAACATCCATGATGCGCGCAAGAAAAATAAGCAATGGCAAGATTAAATAGCTAAACAGATTTTCAGGCCAGCCGAGTGTTTCGGTGAAAAAAGTTTCCATAAGTTAAAATTGAATGCAAAGATTAATGCAGTGAAATGATCAGCCAAATAAATCCTGAAAAACCTCTGTTAATTTTCCGAATGATTTTACGGTAATTTTTACCTTTCTGTTATCCATTGATTTTTGACTGTATTTTGAAACATAGATTTCTGTAAAGCCAAGTTTCTCTGCTTCTGAAATACGCTGCTCAATGCGGTTCACCGCACGAAGCTCACCACCCAAACCTACTTCGGCAGCAAAACAAATTTTTTCCGACACCGGAAGTTCTTCCAATGAAGAGACTATCGATACACAAACTGCCAGGTCAATAGCAGGATCTTCCACACGAATGCCTCCAGCCATGTTCACAAACACATCGTGTTGTCCCATGCGAAATCCACATCGCTTTTCCAAAACGGCCAACAACATGTTCAAGCGTTTCTGGTCAAATCCCGTTGGTGTGCGTTGTGGTGTTCCGTACGATGCCGGACTTACAAGAGATTGAATTTCTATCAGTAAAGGCCTGTTGCCTTCCATAGTAGCGCCAATGGTTGCCCCACTTAATGGTCCGTCTTTTTGAGAAATTAATATTTCAGATGGGTTGGAAACCTCGCGTAATCCGGTTCCCTGCATTTCATAAATGCCAATCTCGGATGTTGACCCAAAACGATTTTTGGTTGTCCGTAAGATACGATAGGCCAAGTGGCGATCTCCTTCGAACTGCAGTACCGTATCCACCATATGCTCCAATACTTTTGGCCCTGCCAGCATGCCGTCTTTTGTAATGTGACCAACAAGAAAAACCGGAGTGTTGGCTTCCTTTGCATACTTCATTAATTCCCCCGCACATTGCCGTACCTGACCGATACTTCCGGCAGTAGAATCCAGCAAATCAGTGTGCAGGGTTTGAATGGAATCAATAATAACTACCTCGGGCTGAAGTTGCTTGATTGCCTGAAAAATATGCTGCGTATTAGTCTCTGTCAAAATGTAACAGTGTTCATTTTGATTTTGTGTAAGCCTTTCGGCACGCATTTTAATCTGCTGTTCGCTTTCTTCACCGGAAACATACAACACTTTAATTTCGTTAAGCGCCAATCCCAATTGCAACATCAATGTTGACTTCCCTATACCGGGCTCACCTCCGATCAGAATAAGCGAACCTGAAACGATACCCCCACCCAATACACGGTTCAATTCGTTATCTGGTGTTACCAATCGATTCTCTTCGCCTGTCTCAATTTCTGTGAGGGTCCTTGGTATTGATTTCTTTTTGTGACTACCTTCTTGACGCCAATCCGCTTTATTAACAGTTTCCTTTTGCACTACTTCCTCGGCAAATGTATTCCACTGATTACAGGATGGACATTTGCCCATCCACTTGGGTGATTCATGTCCGCAATTCTGACAGAAGAACAGTGTTTTAGGTTTGGCCACCTCTATTATTTATCCGCTAAAAATACAGGAAAAGTTACATTGGACTTATTCCTATTTCATTTTTAAGTTTTTTTGTTGAAGTTAAAGGTACAAACCTAAACCTACTGCCCATGAAAAAGTTTGTTTTAACAGTTGGATACTGCCTCTGTATCCTTGTTGTACTCGGCCAAAAGTCACCCAAAAAATTTGGTGATATCCCCATGGAGGATTTAACCATGATGGCATATGAAAAGGATTCTTCTGCTGCTGCTTTAATTCTTTTTGATTACGGCAATGCTTATCTGAATATAAATGCCAATAAATCTGTCTTATCGTTTGAGCGACATATTCGAATCAAGATTTTAAATAAAGATGGACTCAAATGGGCTGATGCTTCCATCCCATTATACAAATCGGGTTCCAATGAGGAGCGTGTACTCAACCTTAAGGCTGTAACCTATTCTCTCGAAAATGGAAAAGTGGTTGAAACGAAAATGGATAAAGACGCCATTTTCAAAGAGAAGTTTAATAGAAATATTAATCTTCAAAAGTTTACTTTACCCGGTGTAAAAGTGGGTTCAGTAATTGAGTATTCGTATATCGTTAGTTCTGATTTTATTACCAGTTTCCCCAATTGGAAGTTTCAATACAGCATTCCAGTTCGCCATAGTGAATATATAGCCGCTATTCCGGATTTCTTTCAAATGGAAAGATATATGCAAGGGTATCTCAGCCTAACTAATTATACCACAAAGGATAGAAGCCAACAAGGTTATACAGAGAAAATTCATACCTGGATGATGACTGATGCCCCTGCCTTTAAAGAGGAACCCTTTATGACCAGTGAAGCCGACTATGTTTCAAAAATAAACTTCGCTCTGGCCTATATAAAATTCCCCGGTCAGCAAGTTCAGGAGATTATGGGTACCTGGGAAAAGCTGGCAAAGAACCTTCTTGAAAGCGAGTACTTTGGAAAAGTAATTACCGGATCAAATTATCTGAAAAAACAAACGGAAGAATTACTAGCCGGGAAAACGGATAACATGGAAAAAATTGAAACCATCCACAGCTATGTTAAAAATACGATTGAGTGGGATGGATATAAAGATTATACCGCTGAGAGTCCAAAAACAATTCTGGAAAGAAAAAAAGGAACCTCTGGCGACATCAACCTGTTGATGGCTTCAATGCTTGAAAAGGCTGGATTTGAAGTTGACATGGTCTTGCTCAGCACACGTGATCATGGATTTATTCGTAAGCAATACCCAATGTCAAGGCAATTGAATTATGTTATCTGCCGATTGTTGGTAAACGATAAATTCATTTTTCTGGACGCAACGGAGAAGTATATTCCGGTAGATTTTCTCCCCGTGCGGTGCCTCAATGGTGAAGGTCTGCTGGTGTCCAATAAAAACACAGGATGGATTAGTCTTGCACCTAAGGCTAAAGCAAAGAGTACCATTTCCGCTGATCTAACGCTTACCGATGCTGCAGAGCTTAATGGCACCATCACCTACCAAAAAGATGGTTATGATGCGCTTTCGGCCCGTAAGCAGCTTTTAAGCAAAGGTCAGGATACCTATGTAAAAGACTTTTCACAAAGAAAGTCCTGGGCAATTGAAAACAGTTCTTTTGAAAATGTGGATACCTACGACAAAGCTATTCGAGAAATACATACCATTTCCCTCGCGGAACATGCAACTTCAGGAGGCGATGTACTCTACATCAATCCGTTTATTGAATCCCAGCTTGTTGAAAATCCCTTCAAGTCTGAGAAAAGGGAATATCCGGTTGACTATGGTAGCCCACAAGATAAAACGTATATGTGTAAGATAACCGTCCCGGATGGCTACTCAATTGATGAGCTACCTCAAAGTAAAGTGCTGGCATTGCCGGGGAATGCGGCCAGGTTTCTTTACAATGTTTCGCAGTTAGGGAACACTATAAACATAACCAGCTCTTTTCAAATTAACAAGGCCATGTTTGTTCAGGATGAATATGTCAACCTAAGAGAGTTCTATAGTCAGGTGATTGCCAAACATGCCGAGCAAATTATATTAAAGAAAAAATAATGATGCGTATTATATATCCCATTATCCTATTACTTCTTACCAGTGCTACTACTTTTGGGCAAAAGAAGTATGTTGTTACCGATATACCTGAGGAGTTAAGGAAAAATGTAAACGTTGTTATTCGTGAGAATCACATGAGCTACAAGCTTCTATCACCTAGTAAAGCAACCTTATCTGTTCGCCAGGTAATTACCATTATGAACGAAGGAGGAAAACGATACGCTCGGGAAACCGTTGAGTATGATAAGCTCAGCAAGATCACAACTTTTAAAGGCACAGCCTATGATGCCTATGGTTCAGTAGTAAAAAAGTTAAAGGCCAGTGATATTTATGATCAAAGTGCTTTTGATGGCTTTAGTTTATATAGTGATAATCGATTTAAGAAGGCCGATTTATCCCTTGGTTACTATCCGTATACGGTAGAATTTGAGTACGAAGTTGAATTTAAATATGTGTTTATTATCCCTGGCGCTTATGCCCTTAGAGGTGAACGGGTATCGGTGGAAAATTTTTCTTACACACTGACGTACCCAACGTCAATGGAGCCTCCTCGCTTTAAAGCGATTAATATTTCTGAGGACCCGGAAATCAAACAAGAGCCACAAGGCTATGAATCTGTAAAATGGACGCTTCGTAACTTACAACCTATTGTTTTCGAACCGCATGGTCCTCCTCGGGATGAATTGATCCCCTATATTATTGCAGCCCCTACTGCTTTTGAGTTTGACGGATACAAGGGTACAATGGAGAGCTGGGACAAGCTTGGTCAATGGATTGCGCAATTAAACAAAACCAGGAACGATCTGCCGGAGGAGACCAAACAAAAGATAAAAGAGCTAACGGCCAACCTTCCAACACGCGAAGAAAAAGTTAAAGCGGTATATGGGTTCCTTCAAAATAAAACACGCTACGTTAGCATTCAATTAGGCATTGGTGGCTTCCAACCTTTCGAAGCCTCATTAGTAGACAAAACCGGTTATGGTGATTGTAAAGCCTTGTCTAATTATATGGTTTCCATGCTTGAGGCCATTGATATCAAATCCTACTATACCCTTATACGTGCGGGAGAATCTTCAGCCAAAATCAAAACCGATTTTCCTAGTTCACAATTTAATCACGTAGTGGTTTTTGTTCCCAACGGAGCAGATACCTTATGGCTGGAGTGCACTAGTCAAACAAATCCTTTTGGCTATATGGGCAGCTTTACGGGCAATCGAAAAGCATTGGCTATTACCGATGATGGTGCCAAAATCGTGCACACACCCATCTATACAGAAGATGATAATATCCAAAAACGAATAGCCGAAATTGTTGTTGGACTGGATGGAAACGCACAGGCCACAATACAAACGAGTTACAGTGGACTACAATATGAAAATGATAATCTGAATTTCATTTTGGGCAATGGTGAAGAGGAAAAAAAATGGGCCCAAAAGACAACACAAATTCCCAGCTTCGACATAACTACCATTTCCACGCATCAACACCGTGACAGAATTCCATCAGCAACTGTTAATCTAAACTTAACGCTCAAGCGTTTTGTCACCATTAGCGGGAAGCGACTATTTCTTACCCCCAACCTGATGAACCGATCAACATTTATTCCGGAAAAAGTTGATGAACGAAAGACAAGTGTTTTTCGTAGGATGGGCTACACCGATGTTGATAGTATACGCTATCGGATGCCGGAGGGAATTTACCCTGAATTTCTTCCTGAACCAATCCTGATAAAATCTGTGTTTGGAGAATATGAAAGCTCCGTTCAGATTGATAAAGGAGATGTTGTATATGTACGAAAAATGAAAGTACGTCAGGGTGAATTCCCTGCAGCTACCTACAATGAGCTGATCGATTTCTTTAAAGCCATCAATAAAGCTGATAACACTAAATTGGTATTTCTAACAAAAACGTAAAGCTTGTAGTGTTTGCTGCATAAACATGTTCCCACTTTTACTTTATGGGAGCATGTGCCTCCTTAGCCATGGTATTAAACACCAGGCGATCGGCCATGGATGGCCAGAATTTATTTAAGAAAACTGCTAGTTTCCCTTCCAGCGTAAGAATGAGAATGTGCTTGCGTTTTACAGTTGCTTTGTAAATATGGCGGGCGCACGCTTCTGCAGACATCTCTTTACTTTCATCACGTGGAGATTCTTTCTGAATACTCCCATCCGCCAATAAGGCATATTTACGAATATTGGTTGCCGTAAATCCAGGACATGCCGTAAGCACATGCACGCCCCGGTGCAGATATTCTGTACGCAGTACTTCTAAGAAACCGCTAAGGGCAAACTTCGATGCTGAATATCCTGATCGGCCGGGCAACCCCCGGTATCCACCTATGGAAGAAATCCCAATAACCGAACCTTTGTTTTTTTCAATTTCGGGCAGGCAATATTTTGTGGCGTAAACCGCCCCAAAAAAATTGATGTCCATTACTTTTTTTACTACATCCAATTGAACATCCTTAAAGGAGGCTCGCATAGAAATGCCCGCATTGTTCACGAGTACATCTATTCTTCCAAAGGATTGGAGTACCGCTTCTGCCATCTGCCTGTTGTCTTCCTCACGGCTAACATCGGCATTAATTCCCATGATAGTAATGCCCTTTTCTGAAAGTTCAGTAACAGCTTCATCCAGGCGATGCCGATCTCTTCCGGTAATCACCACACGCGATCCATGTCTTCCAAATTCATAGGCCAATGCTTTGCCGATACCTGAAGAACCACCGGTAATGATGACTACTTTATCTTTCATAGAGAAGGAATGCAGGAGTGTATCCATTCATTCCGCATCAAAAATAGCAATACTTACTTAACTTGCGGGCCGGAAATCGTGCCAACATGATATTCATCCGCTTTATTTCAAAACTCCCATTTTCTGTTCTGTATGCGCTCTCTGATCTTTTATTCATTCTGACATACTATTTGGTTGGGTACCGCAAAAAACTTGTGCGTAAAAATCTGGCCAATGCATTTCCTGAAAAATCGGAACACGAACTCTTCCAGATTGAACGAGCCTTCTACCGTAACCTGTGTGATTATGCCGTAGAAACAATCAAGCTTCTCACTATTTCGCCTGAAGCGTTAAAGCAACGGATGCGCTACACCAATCCGGAAATGGTTTTTGAATACAGCGAAAAAAACCAGTCTGTTTTATTACTATCGTCTCATCAGTTTAATTGGGAGTGGCTTTTAGTTTCCGGGGAGCTTTCCCTCAACATTCCGATTGATTTCGTATATCAGTCAATTAACAATGCCTTTGTTGATACCCTGATGCAAACCTGCCGTACACGGTTTGGAGGATATGCTATCAAACGAAATGAGGTGGCACGTGAACTTGTTAAGCGCAAGGATATAACCAGGGGTATTGCTCTGGTAGCAGACCAGTACCCCGGCTTGCCACGCGATAAGAAATACGAAATAAAATTTCTCAACCAGGATACGGTATTCTTTTATGGTAGCCAGCAAATGGCCTTTCTTTCGCAATGCCCGGCATTGTACGCAGTCGTTGAACGTGTAAGCCGGGGGCATTATACCTGCACGCTGGTAACCGTAGGCAAACCCCCTTTTACCAAAGATTCGGCAACCGTAATCGAAGCCTATGTGCGTGCCATAGAAAAAGTAATCCGGCAACATCCGGACGGTTGGCTATGGTCACATGATCGCTGGAAATCAAGGCATCTTGAGAACAACGCCTGAAAAATATTTTTTTTGGTTACCAACCTGGACGCCTGAGTAGCGAATGCTATCAGGCCAGCATCTGCTCGATATCTTCGCGTGTGAGTTGTTTCATGATTGTCTCTTCTGTTGTGATCAACTCTTTTGTAAGCCTCAATTTTTTCTGCTGCAGTGTAAGAATTTTTTCTTCTACTGAATTCCGGGTGATAAATTTATAGGTGAACACCTTTTTCTTTTGTCCGATGCGGTGCGCGCGATCTACGGCTTGTGCTTCCACGGCAGGATTCCACCATGGATCAAGGATAAACACATAATCCGCTTCGGTAAGGTTAAGCCCCAGGCCTCCAGCTTTAATCGAAATTAAAAATGCTTTAACATTTGGATCCTTATTGAAACGTTCTACTTGCTCCCTGCGGTCAATGCTAGCTCCATCCAGATAGGCATACTCTATTTTATGGGCACGCAAATGGTGTTGTACCAGGTTTAAATGTTTTACAAATTGGCTAAAGACAAGCACCTTGTGTCCTTCTGAAATGGCATTTTCCAACATGTGAATAATATCCTCAAGCTTTCCGGAATCGCCTGTATAAGAGGGTTCAACCATTTTAGGATGATTAGCCAGTTGACGTAATTTGGTAAGTCCTTCTAAAATCATAAACCGGCTTTGTCCCAACCCTTCTTTGTCAATCAAATCGAGTATGCGTCCGCGGTAATAGGATTTTACTTCATCGTATCGCTTCTCCTGCTCGGGGGTCATTACCGAATACTGAACATGTTCTACCTTGGCCGGCAATTCCGTTGCCACCTGCGATTTGTGCCTGCGCAAGACAAATGGTTTTATAATTGCATTAAGCTTTTTTGATTTTGATTCATCTCCCTTTTTCTAGATGTGTACCTGGTATTCATTCCTGAAATAGGTTTGCGATCCCAGCATTCCGGGATTAATAAAACTTATCTGTGACCATAAATCCATGGTTGTATTTTCCAATGGAGTCCCCGTAAGTACCAGCTTATAACGTGATTTCAATTCACGCACCGCCTTCGCAATATTTGATGACGGATTCTTAATCACCTGTGATTCGTCTAGGATTACATAATTAAAATAAAACCCCGATAATAATTGCGCATCCAGCCGGGTAATGCCATAGGAGGTGAGCACAATATCATACTTCTCAAATTGCTTAATATCCTTGTTGCGCAAGGTACCTGTATAATTTAACACCTTAAGGGCAGGAGCAAAACGGGCGGCCTCCATCTCCCAATTATAAATCAATGACGTAGGCATTATGAGTAATGAAGTGCCCCTGCCTACTTCCTTTTCAGCCTGAAGGAGCGCCAACGTTTGAACGGTTTTTCCCAAGCCCATATCGTCAGCCAGGCATCCGCCCAGCCTGAACTCATTCAGGAAACGCAGCCAGTTATACCCTGCCTTCTGATAGGGGCGAAGCTCACCAATAAAACCATCAGGTAATGAATAATTCTTGATTCCGTTAAAGTTGCCTAATGAGCGCAGCTTTTCACTGATGTGTACCTTGGCGAGGTTACCATCCTCCAGTTCCTTCACCAGATTAAGGTGATGCTTACGCAATACAGGCTTCTCCTTATCGCCTTCTGTTTCGCTCAATGCAAACAGATCAGCATATTTTGTAAGCCACGCTTCGGGGATTATCGCAATTTCGCCATTCGGCAATTTGAATTCTACTTTCTTCTTCAGTATCAGCTTTCTTAATTCCTTAAACGGGATTTCAAATTCACCGAATCTGATTTTTGCATGAATATCAAACCAATCAATATTTTCCTTTACCTCAACTTCAATAACCGCCTTGCCAACGAAATATTTCTTGTCATTACTTTGTGGCTGGCTTACTTCAAACCCGAGGTTTAACAGGTTGACCCGGTTCTCATTTAGCCAAGAAAAGGCTTCCGATTTAGCGATGGCCACGTTAAAGTCCTTCATTGCCAATCCAAGTTTCTGAAGCGTATTCAGAAAATTCTTCTCCATTTCCAGTTTGCGCTGAACGCGGTGAAAGACATAATCATCGTCATGCTTTTCAATAGTTACACTAACCGGAGCACGGTTTCGTCCTTGGAATTTATGCTTTCCGTACTTAAAGGAAAGGTCAAACAAAATTTTCCCCGACTCATCACTTTTGTCTTCTATTGGGGCTTTATCGAATAAAGAAGGTGAAGGTGTTGCGCCCTGTACTGTTTGTAGTTCTGAAATGGTTAGTATTGGTGTTGGGTCATAGGCATTTTTATTGATTTCAAATCCATTGGCTTCAATGTCTTCGAAAGAAGCTACTAACGGTGCTACAAACCGATTGTAATAGGTTTCTTCCAGGGCCTTTGGTATTATCACCTGCTTCTTACTTAGAAAAGGTAAAAGCTTCTTACCATCCACATACTTGTCAAAACCGTATAGCTTTCCGTTCATCACCATCCAGGCCGGGCTTTTGCATATAAGGTATGCCGTTGGATTGGGAAGCTCCATTTTTTTTCCATTGTAATAAATAGTGGGGTAGTAGTTTGTGCTTTCTTCGCCCCTTGTGAAGTGAAACTGAATAGACGCTTTCTTATCCATCACCTCAATTTTTCGGTAAGTGGGCTCACCGTCATTACCAGTTTCAAACAAAAGCTTCCCCCTCATAATCTCAAGAACTTCAGCACGTTTTCCCTCAATATATAGTTCGATCATCTCCTGAACGGCCTCGTTGCCCTTTTTCTTGTCGAAAATTTTGGGGAAAAACTCTTCAGACTTAACCGGCTTGCCGGCAAATTTCTTCGCTACAGCATCTTGTTGCATCTGGTCAATTATCCGGATGAGATCAAAGTCACGATCATCAAGGCCTTTGGCAAATTCGCGTGCATTTTTTGCTGAGATGTTCTGGTGCTGATAGGTTAACTTTCCCTTATCGTCCACATGCACGATATAGGACTCGAACAGAAATCCCAGATACTCATGTTGGAATAATGAGTAAATTATCTGGAACGGTTGAGACGAAGAGACCTTCATTATTTTGGCCCTTTCAGCTATTTTGCTGAAAACGGAACCTCTAAAATAGCAATTTCTGCCAAACGAAGTGCTTGAATGTCAGTCTATTTATTCCGAAATCATTTAAAGATTCCGTACTGAAACAGCTCGTGAAGCCAAGATTGCGGGCCGCCAGGAGATCAGGAAAGTGATAATGGATACCACAGCAAGTGTACTAATAAAGTCCATCGGAATAACCTTTATCGGATAGCCTTCTGTAACAGAAGTTTCCATTCCCATGCTGATAAGGCCATATTGCAGTTGAAGCCAGCAAAATATTCCACCCAAAAACAACCCTAACAGGGCTCCTCCGAAAGCAATTATTGCCCCTTCCACAACAAATATTTTTCTGATCATCCCTTCATCAGCGCCCATGGCCGAAAGGATGGAAATATCCTTCTTCTTATCGAGCGCCAGCATCATTAAACTGAAAAAGATGTTAATGGAGCTTATCCCCAGCAGTAACGAAAGTGCCAAAAAAGTAAAGAGTTTCTCCATTTTCAATAACCGGTATAGGTCCTTATGCTGCTCTTCATAATTAAGAACAACAAAGTCATCGCCCAATGCACTTTTTACATTTTGCTGAACGGTAAAAATGTTTGCCCCGGCACTGGTTTTAATTTCAAGGGAAGTGCGCTTATCCTCATAGTTTAACAATTCCTGTGCGAACGAAAGCGGAACCAAAATATAGTTCTCATCAAAATTCTGTACGATAGAAAATACACCGCCTGGTAAAATAGTCAACCGCGAATACATTCGCGAAGGATCAAGCGATCCGGATGAAATGTTTTTGATGTAGTAAAGTTGCAACGGATACAAATCGTCACCCACGGCAACCGATAACGTATATTGCACCCCCCGGCCTATTATCGCATAGTTTACACCGCCTTCTTTTAATTTCAATTTACCCGCAACTATTTTATCATCGATACGGTGCTGATCAATGAAGTTATCACTTACGCCTTTCAAGGTAATTACCTGATTGGCATCCCGGTACCGAACATACGCGTAATCCTCTATCACCTCAGTCACAACCGATACCCCTTCGATGCGCTCAATTTTTTGTATCAATGCATCGTCTACTCTAAAGGATTTTCCTTTGGCTGCTTCAATTTTTATTTCAGGATCAAACGAATTATTCAATGAAAAAAGTAACTCTTCAAGTCCGTT
>CAZCRJ010000044.1:0-11447 GCA_964501015.1 uncultured Roseivirgaceae bacterium
CTTTGCTACGGGAGGGGCTTATAAGAAAAATCGCGCCCCGTATTTACACTTCCAATCTGGTGGAAGAACCTGCGAGTATTATAAAACGAAACTGGTACCGGATTCTGGCCGCCTTGTTTCCGGATGCCCTCCTTAGTCATCGAAGTGCATTGGAATTTAAACCCACCTCAGCGGGGCACATCTTTCTCACGTATACGTATACGTCTACCGTTTCACTTCCAGGGCTTACGATACATCTTCTTAAAGGTCCAAAACGAATAGAAGGGGATAAACCCTTTTTTGAAAATCTGTTTGCCGCACAGGAGGCACGGGCATTTCTGGAAAATTTGCAGCAAACCAGAAAGGGAGGAGAAGAATCAAAAACCTTGTCAGTTTCAATTCTGGAAGAAAAGCTTGAGGCTATTGTACGTGCCAGAGGCGAGCAGGGAATAAATACGTTGCGGGATAACGCCAGAAACATTTCGCAGGGCCTGCAGTTAGAGAAGGAGTTCAAAAAACTGAATCAGTTAATCAGCAGTTTATTGGCTACTGGTAAATCACATACCCTGACATCTCCGGTTGCCATAGCACGCGCACTTGGTGATCCCTATGATCCTGTACGGATAAATGTATTCGAGGCGTTGTATGAAGCATTAGCCGGTAGTGTATTTCCTCAATACAAAACACCCTCCTCGCAACGTACGTATCAAACAGTTGCCTTCTTTGAAAGTTACTTTTCAAATTACATTGAAGGAACAGAGTTTACCGTTACGGAAGCAAAGAACATCATCCTTACTGAAACACCCCTGCCTGCCCGGCACGAAGACTCGCACGATATACTGGGAACGTATCGTATTGTTTCTGATACACGAGAAATGTCCGTATGTCCGGCTACAGCTGATGAATTTCTTAACTTGATGAGAACCCGGCATGCCGTGCTGATGCAATCACGCATATCAAAAAAGCCAGGTGAGTTTAAAGACAGAAACAACAGGGCTGGTAATACCGAATTTGTTGACTGGCGTTTAGTTAACGGAACGCTACTAAAAGGTTTTGACTGGTATACGTTACTAAACGATCCATTTGCGAAAGCAGTTTACATGATGTTTTTGGTTAGCGAGGTTCATCCCTTTCTGGATGGAAATGGAAGGATTGCTCGGGTGATGATGAATGCTGAACTCTCCGCTATAGGACTTTCTAAAATTATTGTACCAACGGTATATCGGGAAGACTATATGGGAGCTTTACGATTACTTACCCGACAACACATTGCTGATCCCTATATCCGTATGATGGTACGAGCATATGAATTCACTTCAACGTTGGTTCAGGAAAGCATTGATGAAATGGAACAGTATTTAGAAACGTGTGATGCCTTCAACGAACCCTACGAAGGAAAACTGAAGTTTAACGTAAAGCAGTAACACTTGCTTCCGCAGATGCGGATCAAATACACTATTTTCGTCCTCATGATACACGCTTGGTTTAACGCTGTCGAAAACGCCAACTTTAAGCTTGTCGTAAATCATGAATCGTTTGAGCGAACCTCCGAAAAAGAGGTAGCGGAAAAACTTTACACCTTTGCCTGGAACCGAGGGCCACAGCAAAGGGTAATCCTCGATGGCGTAGCCTATGCTTTTCCTGCCAATGCTGTGCAGCCGATTATGATGAACCAGCGGTTTCGCTTTGAACGTCCGCAGCAACTGGTAGCAATTCAATTTAACCGTGAATTTTATTGCATCGTTAACCACGATGCCGAGGTGGGATGTGTAGGGTTTTTGTTTTATGGGCTTTCTCCCACTATGTTCATTGAGCCTGATGAAGAAACCCTTCTTGAGCTAGACCTATTGCAACGAAGCTTCACACGCGAACTCGCTACCGAAGCGGAAAGCAAGGATGTAATGTTGCGCACCTTGCTGGTACGGTATATCATATTGCTTACGCGGTTGGCAAAGAAACAGTTTACCTATCAGGAGATCGCTGAAGAGAAGTTCCTGCTCTTCCGACACTTTAATTTGCTGGTAGAACAACATTTTAAAACAGAACATCGCGTACAGTTTTATGCCGGCAAACTTTTTAAATCTCCTAAAACCATCTCCAACATCTTTTCACGGTATAGTACCAAAACTCCGCAGCAGCTTATTCACGAGCGCATTGTGGCGGAAGCCATGCGGCTGCTATATTATTCTGAAAAATCCATGAAGGAGATTGCCGAGTACCTTGGCTTTGATGATCCGGCACATTTCAGTAAGTTTTTTAAGAACCACACTGGCGCAAATCCCTCCGACTTCAAACGAAAGTGGCAGGAAAGGAAGGAGATACAAGACAACGGGAATGATGTACGCGCATAACGTATACTGATTGCTTCATCTTTGTGGGATGAAGCTGAAATTACTTATAGCAATACTTTTGGTCCTTGGTGGTACCCCAATTTTTGCACAGGATGTCGTGTACCTGGTAAAGGATGTTGCCCTTAGCGGGTACGATGCTGTTGGTTATTTCGAGAAGAACGAAGCCATAACCGGAAAAGACGAGTTTATGCTTACCTGGAATGGCGCACGCTGGAAGTTTTCATCTCAGGAAAATCTGGAAACGTTTAAACAACAACCCCAACATTTTGCTCCGCAATACGGTGGATATTGTGCTTATGGCGCAAGTCGGGGATATCTCGCCAAAACCGATCCAACTGCTTTTACAATCATCGATAACAAGTTGTACTTGAATTATTCGCTGGACGTGCGCACAGAATGGATGAACGATGTTACCACCAGAATTAAAAAAGCTGATGCGCACTGGGAATCGAAACTGAAATATTCTCCAAAATGAAAAAAGCTATTATCCTCATTTCATGGTTGTCCTTGATTTTTATTCCTGCTATGCCGCAGACTGCGCTTCGTGTCAAACACTTCAATCTTGAAAAAGGTATTGCCTTGCAAGGGTATGATCCGGTTGCCTATTTCATAGTAAATAAAGCCATAAAAGGGAAATCTCAGAACCCATATACTCATGAGGGAGTAACCTACTTGTTTTCAAGTACGGCCAACCTTGAAGCATTCAAAAAAAATCCGCAGAACTATGAACCGCAATACGGTGGATGGTGTGCATATGCCATGGGCGCTGTGGGAGAGAAGGTGGAAATTGATCCGGAGACCTTCAAAATTACAGAAGGTAAATTGTTTCTGTTCTACCGTAGCTGGATTAACAACACATTACCCAAGTGGAATGAAGCTGAAAAAAGTCTGCTTCCCAAAGCAGATAGAAATTGGATGAATACGTATAACTAAAAATCAAATGAAAAATATTCTCAGTTGGACTGTTCGGATCGTGGCAGCTTTGATCTTGTTGCAGACGCTTTACTTTAAATTTACGGGGCATCCGGAATCGGTTGACCTATTTACGAAACTGGGCGTAGAACCGTGGGGGCGTATTGGCACCGGAGTAATTGAATTACTTGCAGGGATTCTATTGCTAATTCCTGCGACAGCCTTTTTCGGTGCCCTACTGGGTATTGGCTTGATGGGGGGTGCTATTCTCTCGCATCTTACCGTGCTGGGAATTGAATCGGCTGGTGATGGCGGGCAGTTGTTTATGTTGGCATTTGTTGTGTTGTTTTGTTGTGTGTTAACAGCATGGATGCATCGCGGGCAGGGATTGAAAATTTTGAAAGAATGAAATACCGTCTGGTCGATTTCTCCACACTATCTTACTTCCTCCGCAAAGTTGCCTACAGCGGAGACTGATGAAATGTGATCAACTATTCTTTTAATCGTTGTAATTTTCAGGCTGCTAATGCTATTGATTTACCGATGGACGCAACGAAAAAAAATAAACGGGTACGCATTGCCGGCATTGTATTATTGATCTTGATGGGTGGTGCAGCAGGCTTTTGGGGCGCAGCAACCGGTATGAAAGCAGCCGCAGCACTGCCAGGTGAAGTGGTGGCAGCCATCGCCCTGTTGTTTATCCCAGCGTGCTTTCTGGTTATCGGTGTTCACGAGGCAGGACATGCCCTGGCGGGTGTAGCCATGAACTTTGATTTCCGCATGTATGTAGTAGGCCCGCTGCTTTGGGACAAGGAAACCACCGGTTGGAAATTTAAATGGAATAAAAATGTAAACACGTTTGGCGGCATGGTTATCTGCATTCCACCTCCCTCCGATGATCTGAACAAACGTTTCTCCGCATATGCAGCCGGTGGTCCGTTGGCCAGTTTTCTCATGGCAGTGCTGGCGTATGGAGCGTATCACGTGTTGGCGGGATTTGCCGTATCGGGTGCGGGCACAATAGTCGTGAGTAACATCCTCTATATCATTTCCATCCTCTCCGCGATCATCTTCATCATTACAATGATTCCTGTTCACAGCGGTGGCTTTTCTTCTGATGGTGCACGCATGCTGCGCATGTGGCGCGGTGGCGATACTGCCCGTTTTGAAATCATGTTGCTTAACATTATCAGCGCCAGCATGGCCGGAACACGGCCTTCACACTATAGTCTGGAGGATCTTGAGGAAGCCCAATTGTTGGCAGAAAAAATTGATGCGCCCATGAGTGTTTATCTTCAGTACTACTTCTACTACCGTGCTCTTGACAACCATGATGTTGACCTGGCAGAACATCATCTTACCCGGTACATCGAACAAATCGAAGCCATACCCGAAGGGGTGCGCGGTAGTGTGTGGATCGATGCTGCATTTTTTTATGCTGCTGTAAAGAAGGATGAAGCGCGTGCTATTGAATACTATCAGCTGTACAAACCCTCAGCCCTGATTCCTAAAGCCATGGTACTGGCTACAGAGGCGGCTATCGCAAACCTTCAGAACAACCAGGAAAAAGCCAGCCTATCGGCACAACAGGCACTGGCAGAAATACCGAATATGATCGATAGGGGTACAGGCCTTATCCTTCGCGAAAAGATCCAGGAACTTTTGAGTTGAGCTTTCCATCGTAGAAGCGGCTCTCGAAGAAGACGCTGGATGAATTAGCCGTGGCACTAAACGGTGATGATTTATTGGTAATGGTTTCCCCGCTTCAGGTGGGTGCGTTCCCGTTATTACTGTGGTAATCGTGATAAAGTATGTATACCTGTTGCAGCGTATTGGCAATGTCTTTAGACTCCAATACGATGCTTACCTGTAAAAGACCTATTCGGTTTCCGATGGTGTCCTTTTGAAGGGCTATAATTTGTTCATCAATGGTGTGGTTGATTGCGGTCAGTACTTTTTGGTGAAGCGATGCTAATGCCTCACGGTGTGCAAACCTTGAAGAGCCAATGTCTTCGCACATTAACGCTGTATATTCTACCAGTATCTTTTCAATATCCAGAAGCTGCTGCAGGTATTTTTTGGATGGCGTGGTGTGGTAGTTCTTCAAGTGTTCTGTACACCTTTCGCTGATCAGCAGAATACTTTGATACAAATCTTGCATTTGATCAAACATGAGGATGTACAACCGGCTGGCTGGTAAATTATGCCGTGGCATTTTCTTCACATACTTAATTATTTTGTGTTGGATAATATTGGCTTCTGCCCGGAGTTCCTGCATGCGCAGCATTGTCTTCTCCGAAGTTTTTCTTTTTTCGCGGGCAAGAGAATCAACACTGGCTGCATATACTTTCATGACTACCTTAAGGCTCTTCACAGTCATTTCATTACTTTCATCAATGGCCTGCTGGAGATCCTTGAGGTGGCTGGAAAATACCTGTTGATCGGCCAATTCCTTTTTTCCCTTTCGGGCAAAAACCACATGGCTCCGGATGAGAACAAAAGCACTCAACGAAGTAACAACAACTATTCCGGTGAGGCCTGTCTTATATAGAACAAGGGCAATCAGTCCACTGGCAGTGAAGGCAATAAAGGCGGTGATCAGCCAACCGGCAATCACGTTCATCACTCCGGCCACGCGGTACACGGCACTCTCGCGGCCCCATGCCTTATCGGCAAAGGAAGAACCCATGGCCACCATAAACGTGACGAAGGTGGTAGACAAAGGCAACTTTTGTGAGGTGCCGTACGCAATGAGCACGCTGGAAACGAGCAGGTTTACCGAGGCGCGTACGAGGTCAAACGAGGGTCGGTCTTTTTCGCTTACACCAGTCTCTTCTTTGGCTGCAAATCGTTTTTCCAACGATGCTGACCACGCCCGGGGCAACAGCAAGTCGATAGCCCGGCCGGTGAGCAAACCAGCGCCCACCATGATGCGCGACAGTGCGTTGGGCCTGAATTTCTCCTCCCCTTCATCCTGACGGCCGAGGGAGATTTCCGTTTCCGTAACCTTTCGGCTCTTGGCGTTCGTCCATAGGGTAATGATCATTACCAGACCGGCTACCAATAAGATCCACGCAGGAGTCGATACTTTATCGGCCAGGGCAACCATCTGAAACTGATCAGCAGGAATTCCCGATGCCGACCAGTTGTTGAAAGCCGTTAAACCAGCTACGGCAACACCAATAAAATTAACCAGGTCGTTGCCGGCAAAGGCCATGGCCAGTGCGAAGGTTCCCAGCAGCACCACCACCCTCAGCGGATTGATGCGAGTATACCACATGATGAACTGGATCAGTATACTGAAGAACACAAAACTGCTGAGCAGAATAGAGAAAGTATGGTGTGCGATCCATTCCACCTGCGCATCCGTAATCAATGCACTGCCCTTAGCGCCTTTGATCAGTAGGAAGTAAAGAATGGTGGTAATCGACAATCCGCAAAATAATGCGCCATACTTTTTGATTGACTTTTTCAGCGAGAAGGTAAACGCCAATCGTGCGATGTGCTGAATAAAGGAGCCGAGTATAAACGCCAGGAATATGGAAAGGAAAATGCCGCTGACTATGGTTATTGCGCTGGAGAAATTGATGATGTTACCAAGGTTTATGTCTTGCCAGGCCTGGCCCTGCATCAGGGAATGAACCACCCCGATTGAAAAAGCTGCACCAAGTAGTTCAAACACCAACGATACAGTAGTTGAAGTAGGTAATCCGATGTTGTTATAGAAATCAAGGAGAATAATATCCGTGAGCATAACGGCCAGGAAAAGATACATGACCTGATCGAAGGTGAAAAAGGAGGGGTTGAAAAGTCCGTTCCTCGCTACTTCCATCATGCCGCTTGAAAATGCCGATCCGATAAGAATACCTGCACTGGCCACCAGCAGAATGACGCGCATCGGAGCTACTTTGGAGCCGATAGCGGAATTGAGAAAATTAACCGCATCGTTGCTTACGCCAACAATCAGATCAACTAGTGCAGTAAGGAAAAGGAGGAAGATCAGAACCTGGTAGAATTCCATACGTCATCAGTAAATTGACAGAAGGTTAGTACCGGGCATATCCAGAGTTCCTACCTGTGCGCATTGCCTTGTTCATTCTTGTGTTGATCAGAATAATTATAGAAAGACTTACAGGGAGGTAATTGTTAATAAAACAAAAGTAGAGCAAAGGAGAATAGAAATCACACGCTTCGGACAGGAATATTATTGCATACTCAGGCAGTCAAAAAAATAAAAATGTGGGAAGTCAAACAACCTTTTGGTTAATTCATTCATATTTGTGTAAGCCCCACTTAATGTATGCTTACCCTCTTTATTATAGTCTTTGTTCTGGGCTATTTGGGTATTGCCTTTGAGCACTCCTTTCGCGTCAATAAAACTGCAATTGCCATAGTAACCGGTTTTCTTTGCTGGTGTTGCTTCCCATATCGTAATCGCGCGTTACATACTTAATCAGATAAGCCAATGATAAACTTACTTTTGCTGGTAGCCGGATTTATAATCCTCATAAAAGGTGCTGACTTCCTGGTAGCCGGAGCTTCTTCCATAGCAAAGAAGTATGGCATATCGAACCTCGCCATCGGCTTAACGGTGGTGGCTTTTGGCACCTCCATGCCCGAGATGATCGTGAGCCTGCTGGCAGCGGTCAACGGTCAGAATGATGCTGCTTTTGGTAACGTGATTGGCAGCAACAATTTCAATCTCCTTTTCATTCTTGGTCTTGCAGGAACCATTTATCCACTGGTCGTTCAAAAGACCACCGTAAAATTTGAGATTCCCATATCGTTGTTGGCAGCAGGCATATTGTTTTTACTGGTGAATGATGTCCTCATCCGAAATGCAACAAGTAATTCCCTTAGCAGGATCGACAGTGGAATATTACTGCTGTGTTTTGCTGCCTTCATGGCATACGTTTACAAAACCATGAAACAGACTACAAGCGAAGAAACTGACATCAGCGCAAAGGTTTATGGAATGGCGGCAGCAGCAGGCATGGTGGTGCTCGGGCTTGTCATGTTGATTGGAGGAGGTAAACTGGTGGTGGACAATGCCATCTCCATCGCGCGTTCCTATGGGTTGAGTGAGAAATTAGTGGGCCTTACTATTTTAGCCGCAGGTACTTCCTTACCTGAACTGGCTACTTCTGCGGTGGCTGCCTTTAAGCGCAACACCGACATTGCCATTGGTAACGTAATCGGATCTAACATTTTCAACGTGTTTTTTATTCTAGGTATAACCGGATTCATCAACCCCATACCCTATAACTCCGCGTTAAACATTGATCTTTACGTACTGCTTGGTTCAACCATTTTGCTGATGATTTTCATGTTTACCTTAAACCGTGCAAAACTTGACCGATGGGAGGCCATTATTCTTCTGGCTGCTTACATCGGCTATACTGCATTCCTGATCAGTATGGGGTAGTGATTGAACTACTCCATTGGTGACTACTTCAGGGAAAAAACAGCGCCCCCTTGCGGATGACGCTGTATACAGGTTACAGGTAGTTTCTTTTTAGTTAGCCAAAGCTGAACACACCCATTATGTTCAGCAGTACGGATAGGATAAGTAAGGGGCACACGTATCGAATAAAAAAAACATACGCTTGCTGTGCCCAAATGGCTTTCCGGAATGAGGGCGAACCTTCTCCGAGTTCGTTTACCAAATCCTTCACATTCATTTTCCATCCTGCATACACGCAGGTGACGAACGCCACAACGATGATGAAGAAGGTGCCGAAGTAATAATCGAGAATGGATAGGAAACCGCGGTTCAGGTTACCGATCTTATCAGCAAAAACTGTAGCGGAAGTTTCGGAAAGAAATACAAACGCCACTTGCTCACCGCTCACTTCTGTACCCGTGTATCCACTCTCAGTGGTATCGCTTAGCTCCGTTTCCCATTGGTGAATCTTATCTTGCTTAACGGTGCCGGTGAGTATAACATGGTAATGATTGTTCACCTGCTCAACCCTGGTCGACACTGCGTTCACATCCAACCCACGAATTGTCATGTTGGAGAAATATGTTGATCCTCCTGAGGAGAGGGCAGCGGGAACCCCAACGAGAAATGCCAGAATGCCGATGAGCACGGATGCCTTTTTGCGTTTCCATTTTTTCTCATCGATAAAATAGGACGCAGGCACTTCAAGCATTGAAATTGTAGAGGTGATGGCCGCAACCATGAGAATCAAAAAAAACACTGCACCCACAATGGAGCCTCCGGGAATTGCGCGGAACACTTCAGGTAAAACCTGGAAGACAAGTGTTGGCCCGGCTTCTGGCGATTTCCCAAACGCGAAAACCGCTGGGAAGATCATCAAGCCGGCAAGCAGCGCAACAGTGGTGTCCATTAATCCTACCCACACGGCACTGCTCACAATGTTGGTTTGCCTGGAGAGGTACGAACCGTACGTTACCATAATGCCCCAGCCAATACTCAGCGAAAAAAACGCCTGGCCTAACGCTGCGAGAATGGTATTGGCAGTGATTTTGGAGAAGTCGGGTGTGAGATAAAATACAACACCCTCCCAGGCACCATCCAACGTTACACTGCGCAGCGCAACCAGTAGAATGAGAACAAGCAAGGCGGGCATCAGTACTTTGGTTGCCTTTTCAATTCCTCCGGCAATACCGCCCAATACAATAGAAATAGTAATGGTTATCACCACGCCCAGTAGTGGTACGGTGTAAAGTGGATTGGCCGCGAAGGAAGCGAAAGAAGATGTTGACCCGGTTAAGGATTTAAACACATACCCGATGGTCCACCCGGCTATAACGCTGTAGTACGAGAGCACAAAAAAGCTGACCAGTAAGGCAAGGATAGCGCCAAGGCCTACCCACACCGGGCCTGCACCCGTATCGCGGAAAGCACCTATAGTGCTTTTGTGGGTGAGCCTCCCCAGTCCGATTTCCGTGAACAACAGCGGTACACCAATGAGCAGAACGATGCACAGGTAAACGAACACAAAAGCGCCACCACCATGCTCACCGGCAAGGTAGGGGAAGCGCCAGATGTTGCCCAGCCCAATAGCCGACCCTGCGGCCGACATGATGAATCCAAAACGAGAGCCCCACTGGCCTCGGTTTTCAGAAGTTGATAAAGACATAGTTGCACCTTGATTTCGGTGAGAAGAATTAAACAGTGAGGAGGGTTTTTGCTACAGTGATTGAGGGTTTTTAAAAAGTGGCCACCCCGATCATGAGTCCTATAAATAGCGACAACATGATGAGCGGGAACCAATAGCGTACGAAGAAGTGAATTACATTTTTCATAAGGAAATGATTGTTTCAGAAGGTGGAAAAAGAATATACTGACTCTACCCAGTCACACCAGGGAGTCGGGATGCCTCTGAATTGGTTAGGGGGCCTGGGCCGAGAGGGTGTTATATACGGGATGACGGTACACAAATCCGTCCTGATATAAATCGTACTGAGCCGATAAAATGAGTAATCGTGATGTCCCGAAATGTGCTGAAGTTCCGTATGATATATCGGTGAATTTTTTTACTGCAGTATCCGAAGAAACTGATGCAGTAGTAAGGTTCTGGAACACCACCTTACCAGAAGTTGCTTTGAAACCCTGCTTACCCTGACCAGCCTGAACGGGGGTAATGGCAGACCATGCCAGCAGGCAGAGCGCGAGGAAAAGGGTGTTGAATTTTCTGATCACACGAACAGGCAAAGCGCAAATGTAAAGGAAATAAATCCAAGTATTTTCAAGGTAGTGGTGGAATAATTTTTAGGCTATCATTTTCATTACGAGGTACGCTGTTCAACCTTACTCGGTCAGGGATATCTTTCGCGTGGTTAACAAACGAAAAAGAAACGTTAAACAAGGTTAATTCAGCAACCATCATTCCGGCTAATTCAACACCTTTACAGCAAATAAATCCGTCATGATCCGTACGTTCTTCACTCTCGCAATACTGCTGCTTGTCAGCACACTTTATGCACAATCCCTTTCCGCTTTCCTGAACGACTGTGCCAACAACGGATTTCGTGGCAGCGTGTTAATAGCCACAAATGAAAACATTCTCATACATCAAGGTTATGGAATGGCCGATGTGGAAGCGGGACGTAAGCAAAATGCGGAAACAATTTTTAGTGTAGGCTCTATTACCAAACAGTTTACCGCAGCAGGTATTATGAAACTAGTGGAGCAGAAAAAACTTTCGGCTACCGATAAGTTGTCGAAGTTCTTTC
>CAZCRJ010000045.1:0-11391 GCA_964501015.1 uncultured Roseivirgaceae bacterium
ATATCCGCATGGGCACGGATTCATACTGGCTACCAACATAAAGTTGGCCGGATAATCAATAGACACTTTTGCCCGTGAAATGGTGACTCTGCGTTCTTCCATTGGTTGGCGCATAACTTCCAATACAGTACGCTTAAACTCCGGTAATTCATCAAGAAACAATACACCATTGTTCGCCAATGAAATTTCTCCGGGCTGGGGATTACCACCACCGCCCACCAATGCCACATCGGAAATGGTATGGTGAGGCGACCGGAATGGACGGGTGGCAATCAACGCTGTATCACGACTGAGTCGGCCTGCCACCGAATGTATTTTAGTGGTTTCTAAAGCTTCGTTTAGAGTAAGTGGCGGAAGGATTGTAGGCAACCGTTTTGCCAGCATGGTTTTACCGGCACCGGGCGGTCCAATCATAATTACATTATGCCCCCCTGCAGCGGCAATTTCCATGGCCCGCTTAATATTTTCCTGACCCTGTACATCGCTGAAGTTTGAATCATAAAGATTCATCTGAGCCGAGAATATTTCTTTGGCATCTACATGTACCGGCTCCATGTGAAGTTTTCCTTGCAGAAAGTCAACTGCTTCTTTTAAGGTGCTCACACCATAAATATCCAGATCATCTACAATGGCTGCTTCGCGTTCATTGTCTTTTGGCAGAATGAATCCTTTAAAGCCTTCTTTACGAGCCTGGATGGCAATAGGCAAAACTCCTTTAATCGGGCGTAGTGTTCCATCCAATGCCAGCTCCCCCATAATTACAAATTCTTCCAGTCGTTCGGTACTGATCTGGCCCGAAGCTTTTAAAACACAAAGCGCAATGGGAAGGTCATAGGCGGAACCTTCTTTCTTGATATCAGCCGGTGCAAGGTTTACCACCGTTTTTTCGCGCGGCATGAAAAATTTAAATTGTTTGACGGATGACTCAATCCGGTGTTCACTTTCCTTTATGGCGCTGTCTGGTAGGCCACTCATCCAAAACCGTGTTCCTTGTCCTACATTGACTTCAACGGTTATCTTGCGTGCATCCACGCCAAATACTGCGCAGCCGTAGGTTTTTGCGAGCATAGTTACACGTGCTTTTCAAGCAGAACGATTAAGATATGAACAATTTTATAGTGTATTTCATGGATGCGGTCTGCGAACCCAAAATGCGGAACACGTACTTCAACATCGGCCAGTGGGCCAAGCTTACCGCCATTCTTTCCGGTAAGCGCTACTACTTTCATTCCTTTCCTTTTTGCTGATTGGGCAGCCTGTAATACGTTGGCTGAATTACCGCTTGTGCTAACGGCAAGTACTATATCATTTGGCTGACCGATGGCATCTACAAACCGGGAAAAAATAAATTCATAGCCGTATTCATTTGCCACACAGGATATATGCCCGGGGTCAGAGATGGAGATGGCGGGTATCGGATTACGGTTTTCGCGATATCGCCCGGTTAATTCTTCTGCAAAGTGCATGGCCACACAATGTGAACCCCCATTTCCGCAGCAGATAATTTTTCCACCTTCATTAATTGCATTTATCATTACTGTAGCAGCTTCATTAATTGCTTTGGCATTTGCAGATTCGTTAATAAAACCATTGAGAACTTCAACGGAATGCTGAAGCTCCGTCATAATTAACTGGTGGTTGCTCATTAATTTAATTGGTTGGATTTTCTATGACAGGCGTAACTTTTTCGTTTTCCTGAAGATCGTACAATTTAGCTTTCAATTGGGTAAGTTCCTGGTTCAGGTTCTCCTTTTCCCTGATGTTTCTGTGATTGTCACGGTAATGCAAAATTACATTTATAATCATCAAAATCAGCAGAATGAAGGAGCCATATTTTAACATCCATATTTTTCCCTGCAATTGGAACAAGAATTGAATGTTTTCCTTTTGGCTATCCATATAAACACTGAACAGGAAAATAAAAAGATGTAGCACCCCGAATACAGAGTAAAAAATAAGCCTGTTCTTTTTCATCATGGATAATACTGTTGAAAAACAAACATAGGACTTTTGAAGGAAACCAAAAAAGCCTAATTATGTGAAAAACTTGCTTATTCGTTTTTTGTCCTAAACTAAGCTTTCTGAATCTCGCTTAACTTTTTGTACAGACCACTGCTTTGCATGAGGTTGGTATGCGTACCGCGCTCAATGATCTGGCCATCCTGAAGGACAACAATTTCATCTGCATGCTGAATGGTGCTTAAGCGATGTGCGATAACAATGGAAGTCCGGTTCATCATCAAATTAGTTAACGCATCCTGTACCAGTCGCTCCGACTCTGAATCCAACGCAGAGGTAGCCTCATCCAAAATCAAAATCGGTGGATTTTTTAATACTGCACGGGCAATGGCCAATCGCTGGCGTTGTCCACCGGAAAGCTTAGCTCCACGGTCGCCAATAAAGGATTGGTATCCATTTTCAGTTTGCATAATGAAGTCATGCGCATTGGCAACCCTTGCGGCATTAATTACATCTTCCTCCTGAACATTCTCCATACCAAAGGCAATGTTGTTGAAGATGGTGTCATTGAATAAAATTGATTCCTGTGTCACTACTCCCATCAACTTGCGAAGTGATTCCACATCATAATCAGGTAGTGCAATGCCGTCCAGCAATACTTCGCCATCCGTTGGGTCATAAAACCTCGGTACAAGATCTGCCAGTGTTGACTTGCCACCACCGGATGGACCAACTAACGCAATGGTTTTTCCGTGCTGAATGGTTAGGTTGATATTCCTCAGCACAGATTCCTTATCGTACGAAAAACTTACATTCCTGAATTCAATCCGATCCGTAAATTTATCAAGTGGTTTCGCATCAGGTTTATTTTTAATTGCTGGCGCTATATCAATAATACTGAAAATACGCTGTGCGGCAACCGTACCTTTTTGCAAAGAAGTGATGCCATTCGAAAAATTCTTTGCCGGTTGAATCATGGATGCATAAAATGCCAGAAATCCCATAAATACCTGGGGTTGCAATTCCTGGTCACCGCTTAACACCAGTTGTCCACCATAGAATAATATTATGGCCACAATGATTACCCCTAAAATCTCAGAGACGGGTGATGCAAGCTCATTCTTTCGGGCTATTGAAAGATTTACCTTCCGGTGATAGGAAGTTTCATCTTCCATTTTCTGGATTATGAAATTCCGTGCATTGAATGCCTTTATCACCCGCATGCCACTGAAGGTTTCGTCCAGTATATTAACAATTCGCCCCATGGCTTCCTGGCTTTGCTTCGCCTTACGTTTTAACCGCTTGATGATTTCTGCCACAATACCTCCCGTAATGGGGAGCAGAATAAGCGTGAACAACGTTAACTTAACGGATATCATGAACAGTACGATCAGGTATACCACAATGGTAATGGGTTCCTTCATTACTGATTTTAAACTATTCACGACCGCTACTTCTACTTCGCTCACATCATTCGTAAAACGCGACATCAAATCCCCTTTTCTGTTATTGTTGAAATATCCGATGTGTAATTGGGATACATTTCTGAAGACGTGCATGCGTAAATTTTTAACAACATCTACTTTAATAGCGGAGGCTGTCATCCGTTCGGCATACCGGAACATGTTGGCTAAAATTACGCACACAACAATTGCTATACATACATATAACAAAGCATCCATCCTTCCATGTTCCACGATAATGCGCGAAAAGTGATGACGAAAATACCCTTTGGCAAAATCAAGGGTATAGGCAAACTCAGGCAAGGCCGGAATTTGTTCACCACTTTTATTATCGAACAAAACTTCCAGCATGGGCATTATCAAGCCCAGATAGGAGGCGCTAAAAATGACGCCCAGTGTCGAAAATATAAAAAACTGCACCAGCCTGGGCGAAAGCCCTGGGGCATAGCGTAAAATTCGTAAGTAAACGTTCATTAAGTCAAAATTCGTAATTCCGCGTGGCAATATTCCAGCGCAAAGCTAATGAAGTTATGGCTGAGTTTGAGGTAAAAGCCGCGGCATCACTTTCGCTTTTGCGCAGCACAACAGATGCATCGATAAAGACATTATGCCTGAATTGCCAGGATGCCAGAAACGAACCAAACATAACCTTGTTGTTTACACCTTGTGCGATAGTGTTACCAAAATTGACATCAGTAGAATAGGTTTTGCGATACCGGTTATTCTTTAAAATGTCTCCACCAAAATTATAGTCATCACTATCGCGGCCTTTTTTAAAGTAAATCAATTTACCCGTAAGATTTAACCGTGGTAAGGGCTGAAACCTCATAATCCCAATCAGTTCATTAAAGTTAGCTCCAAGAGGATGAGCAAGGGCCTGTTCGTAACTGGAGTAACTCCCATACTTTGTACTGTGGGAATAAGTATAGGGCCTGACTATGTTGGATTCAAGCTGAAGATCAAGATTGGAAAGCCCGAATGCATCGATGTATTTCGCACCCATTTGCACCGCCCATTTGTTGGCCCACCAACCATTTCCGGCCTTCATATTGGAAAGGACAAATTCATCCAGCACAAACTGTCCGTAAAACTGAATACCTTTCCATGCATTCCACTTGAAATCCATTCCGAGAAGTACGTTATCTGTACTTCCATTTTGCTGCTCAATGGCACGGTAAAAAATGACAGGATTAAGATAATCTAACCGGAACCCCTCATAGCCATCTTCTGAATTGAACACTACTGATTCAAATAATCCCAGATTAAGCTTCTTCCCAATATTTATACTGATATGGTGCATGGCCATATACTTGTACGGATAGCCCCCGGACACAGAGCGCAACCCTCCTGAACCCCCGGTTACATCGGCAGTAAACTGGTTGACCAGGAAAAGGTAGTTAAGCTTCCAAATGTTAAGATTGCCTTTGAAAAACCAAGCCGGGGGCGCAAAATCAGAATAGATCAGCGACCGAAACCCATTCCCGATAAAGAACCGGTCGTGGCCAAACTGAAGATTTATATGCTTTGTTGCCTCGAACGTCAGGTAGCCACGAGCCTGGAAAAAATCAAACCCTTGCCCCTCCTTAAAATCCTTCCAGAATCCTTCGTGCGGTATTACTGGGTAATACCCCAGCGAAGAATCGTTCTTTATGGTTTCTGAAATATATGCCGGCATGCGCACCTGGTTTTCACTCAGATACGTATAAAAACCAATTTTCCGATCAACCATGCCTCGAACTTCGGCACCTCGGGTATTTATGAATAAAGATTCATCTGATCGGGAATCTTTACCGGCACCCAGGTAAAGTACCGGGCTAACATGAAGGTCAAAATCAGGTACATCCGCATGTAACAAGTCCGGTTTCCGCTTATAGAAATGCTTTAAAAATGGCTTTTTAGAGATGCTGGACTCAGCCCGTGACCATTCCCAGCTATCATTGTTCAGGTATTCAAGATTAAAGCGATCCGCGTTGGAGGTGAAAACTCCAAGCGCTTTGGCGGAATCGAGAAAGGAGATAATGGCAGAACGTTTATAAGGCTTAACCGAAGTAAATACCTGCGGCAGCGTTGTTCCGGTTTTTATCTCATACCGGTCAATCCAGTGGTAATAATCCTCATTTAAGGGGGGATAATTACTTTGAGCATCTGCCAAAAAGGGAGGCAGCAAAACAAGTAGTAGGATAATTCTTTTCATTCCTAAGCAGGTTCGGAGCAAAATACACAGGTTAAGACAATGGCCAAAATTCATAAATCCGCGCTTGAAATTCGCATACTGATTCTTATCTTTGCAGTCCTTTAAGGAAAAAACAAAGAAAAAGAGATTAAAACGATGAAAAAGGACATTCACCCAGAATATAGAGAAGTGGTTTTCCACGATACTTCGAGCGATTTTAAGTTTGTTACCCGCTCTACTGTTAAATCAAAAGAAAAAATTACCTGGGAAGACGGTAAAGAGTATCCCCTTGTAAAGGTGGAAGTAAGCTCTGCTTCACATCCCTTCTATACCGGTAAGAAACTGTTTGTGGATACAGCAGGCCGGGTTGAGAAATTCAAAAACAAGTACCAAAAGAAAGCATAATTATTTCTTCTTTTCTTGCATGAGAAACCTGACCATTCCGTCAGGTTTTTTTTTGCCTTTTCTGACTTATATAAAGAAGGAGTTGACTTTGTCTGGGCAGGTACATTCCTCCATTTAATTGAACCGAATGCCCGATCTCATTGCCAATGGATGATACTAAATCCTATCTTTACCCCATGAACCTGTTGCTTTTTGACGAGACCGAAATTCGTTCCCAACTGTTACCCTTTACCTTCACCCGACCCGTTTCCGGAATCAGGATCGGGATACTAACCCTGGCGGAAAAATGGGAAAAATGGCTTACCCTTTCGTCATCTTTTATTACTGAACATTATTTATCAAACAAATACACTGCAACGCGAACAGATGATAACCTTCTGATTAATGGCGCGCTTTGCCCGGATGGAAAATTAGTTCACGCCATACTGCATTTAGCTCCAGGTACCTGTCTGATGCAAAATGGTGTTCGTCTGGCGCTTCGCTCATCCACAGGCACAATGGATTCTTTTATTCAGGCAACTCCAGTTGACTATACAGAACCAATCGTGATGGTTGACCAGGTGTGGAAAATATTCCAGTATAATGCTGCACAACTTAAAATCGACTACGCGCTTCTGACACAAGGTAGAGCATCTGCTGGTATCCATGATCAACACACAATCGTATATAACGAACAAAACGTTTTTGTAGAAGAAGGCGTACAGATTCGCGCAGCCATACTCAATGCTGAAGATGGTCCTATTTATCTGGGAAAAAACGCTACGGTGCAGGAAGGCGCTATGATAAAAGGTCCGTTCGCCCTATGTGAAGGTTCCACTGTAAATATGGGGGCAAAGATCCGTGGTGACACAACAGTAGGTCCTTATTCAAAAGTTGGCGGGGAAATAAGCAATTCCGTGATTTTCGGCTTCAGCAATAAAGGTCACGATGGTTTCCTGGGAAACAGTGTACTAGGTGAATGGTGCAACCTGGGTGCAGATACCAACACCTCTAACCTGAAGAACAACTACGAGAATGTGAAAATATGGAACTATGCTAAAGGTGGCTTCAAGGACACCGGCCTTCAATTCTGCGGACTGATGATGGGCGACCACAGTAAATGCGGCATCAACACAATGTTCAATACGGGCACAGTAGTTGGTGTCTCGGCTAACATTTTTGGTGACGGTTTTCCGCGTACCTTCATCCCTTCGTTTGCCTGGGGTGGCGCCAGAGGATTTACTACCTTTCAACTGAACAAAGCACTGCATACTGCTGAAATGGTAATGACAAGAAGAAATCAAAAACTTGATGAGAAAGAAATTAAGATACTCTCACACTTGTTCACAGTAACAGCGGGTAACCGCGTGTGGGAAAAAAATACTACTGGTCTATAATTAGAAAGTAAACGATCATCAAATAATGGAAATTCAATCTTTCTTCAGATAATCCAGTTAGACGCGCTACACTATCATGAGATTTTCGTTTATCCCGGGCTTAACATCAACAAAGAATTTACTCACTGATTCAGTGTTGCGTAACCATAGTGCTCATGCACAACTTTTTGTTGGCGCCCCCGGGGCGTTGAATGTACCGTTAGCATTGGCCTACGCCACCTACCTGCACTGCCAAAATAAGGGAGAGGATGCTTGTGGCACATGTAACGCCTGCAGTAAAAGTTTAAAGTACATCCATCCCGATACACACTTTGTCTTTCCCATGAGTAATGTTAAGAACGACAAAGATGAAGACCGTCTAAAAGCGGAAATTCTAAAATCGTGGAGGGCGTTTTTGTTGGAGCAGCCATTTGGCAACCTGGACGACTGGACGAATTACTATGGTGGAGAAGATAAACAGGCAGCAATATCGCGTGAAGCGAGCCGTGAGATTATCAAAACCCTTTCACTCAAACCCTTTGAAAGCAATGTTAAGGTGATGATCATCTGGCAACCTGAACTGATGCACCCCTCTGCTGCCAACGGAATCCTTAAAATACTGGAAGAACCTGCAGCCCACACCTACTTTCTGCTGGTAACCAACGCTGCTGACCGCCTACTCCCAACTATTCTTTCCCGTACCCAAATTGTAACCGTACCCTTGCTTCAGGATGACGAGGTGCTATCCTATCTTACTGGATTATCGCTTGAACCACAAAAAGCTTCCCACCTAGCCCAACTGGCGGAAGGCAGTCTGAACACTGCACTCAGGCTGATCGATCAGGAAGAAGACAATCATGCGCAACACTTTGCAGAATGGATGCGGGCGTGTTTCAAAAATAATTATGGGGGCCTGGTGGGAATGGCGGATGACTTTCATGCGCTCGATAAACTTGCGCAGCGAAATTTGCTTACGTACAGCATCGCTATGCTTCGGGAAACACTGCTTCACCAAACGGAGGCATCTTCACTGAATAGGGTGCAGGGTGAAGAGCTTACGTTTATTCAAGGCTTTAGTAAAGTAATGACGGTTAAAAAAATCGATAAAGCATATAGTGCCATCAATACTTCAAGCTATCATCTTGATCGTAATGGCAGCGCTAAAATGATTTTTATGGATCTATCCTTACAACTCGTACATTTATTCCACTCATGAACAAGACGTTTAGAATTGGTTGTCAGAACACCAAAGCCGGCCATTGGCAGGGCAAAAAAGTTGCTGAACTCATTAGTCCTTCTGCCTGTGCCACAGTGGTATTCAATTTCTCTACTATGCAGCAACAGATCGAAGCCATACAGGCAGGAACTATTGATTTGTCGGTTCTATCCGCCATGCATCTTACCGTGGAAATACCGGATGATCTGGAACTGATTGCACTAACCGAGCGTCAGGTTGTTAACGATGTGGTTATTAGTTTGAATGCAAAGGCAACCCTGTCCACAGAACACAGCACTGCCGGAACAACCTCTGCCTTGAAAAAAGCATTTATTAATCATTACTATCCTTCTGTTTCATGTTCGGTTGAGTCCTCGCTTGAAACGTGTATTGACAAACTCACGAAAGGCGATTACACACTTGCGGTAATGAGTGAACAAGAAGCATTAATGGCAGGGTATATTGGTACTGAGCTAATTGAAACGAGTTATTTTGTTCCATGTGCAGGCCAGGGAAGCCTTGCTGTACTGTGTCATAAAAAATTACCTTTCGAAAAGAAAGAAATTCTTCAACGGTGGGTAAATCATGAAGAGACGGAAGATTGCATACGCGTTGAGCGTGCCTTTCTCAAATCATTATTTGATACTAACGGATTTTATCCCTTTAGCTATGCACATTATGAGGGTGCTTTAATCACATTAAAGGCTGGCGTCATATCAGCCGATGGCAAAGAGATTTACAAAACAAAAAAATCAGCAGTATTAGGTGAATCCAAAGACCTGGGAAGAAAAGTGTCGCTGGAGGTTGCCCGTCTGATTAGCGCGCAACGTGTTCAGGTAATTTAAGCCTACGGATACATACCTGCTTTTCATTATTTTTGCAACCTGTTAACAATCAAATCTGTTGAATATGAATCGTATACTAACCTTGTGGATTGTCTTTTCCTTTTTCCTTACAAGTTGTGCCCAGAAAAAAAATCATGATTACGTGATCACCATCAAAACCGATTTTGGTACCATGGTGGCTATCCTATATGATGAGACCCCAAAGCACAAAGCCAACTTTGTAAAGCTTACCAAGGAAAAATACTATGACAGCCTTTTGTTTCACCGTGTCATTCAGGAGTTCATGATTCAGGGAGGCGATCCTAATTCAAAAAACGCCAAGTCAGGTCAGTCACTGGGAAACGGTGGCCCAGGGTATACCGTTGATGCGGAGTTTAATCCAAAATTTTTCCATGAGAAAGGTGCCTTCTCTGCAGCCCGATTGGGGGATCAGGCCAATCCTGCAAAAGCCAGCAGCGGCAGTCAGTTTTATATTGTTCAGGGAAAAAAATATACAGAGGAGGAACTCACGCAATTGGAACAAAACATCCAGTATGGAAGGAAAAACCAATACCTGCGGGATGTTCTGGGATTACCCGAATGTGCCGATATACGGGAAACGGTTATGGAGAAGCAGCGCGAAGGCAATAGTCTGTGGCTTCAGTCCTTTTTCGAACAATCGGATACCCTTATCCAACAATTCAAAAAGGAGTACAAACCATTTTCCTTTACAGCTGAACAGAAAGCACGGTACATGGAAGTTGGAGGAGCTCCACACCTGGATGGCGATTACACGGTGTTTGGGAAAGTAATACAGGGCCTTGACGTGATCGATAAAATTGCTGCCGTTCAAAAAGGTGCTGGCGACAGACCCACCGAAGATGTGCGCATGTTCATAACAGTTGAGGAAATGCCCCGCAATAAAATTGAAAAGACCTATGGGTATACCTTTGCCGAAGTGAGGAAGTAATTTCTGCTGGATTACGTGCAACGTATGTTACTCATAACCTGCCCAACATGAAAATTCTTGTTACTGGCGCTAATGGATTACTCGGACAAAAATTAATTACCCTGTTAGAGCAGGACGAACGCGTTTCGCTGATAGCCACTGCCCATCGTGCCTTAGTACTGCCACTTAACCATAGCAAGTATGTTAAACTGGATATCACAAATCAGGAGCAGGTAGAACGTGTTATACACGAAAATAAGCCTGACGTTGTAATCCACACTGCTGCCATGACCAATGTTGATCAGTGTGAGCTGAACCAGGAGGCTTGTTGGCTCAGTAATGTAACTTCAGTAGAATACCTGGTGGCATCCTGCTCCAGACATTCAGCACACTTCATTCATCTTTCTACAGATTTTATTTTTGATGGTACACACGGTCCGTTAGATGAAACAGCAATTCCCAATCCTGTAAACTACTACGGAAAAAGTAAACTTGGAGCAGAAATCTATATCCAACAACATTCTCCTTCCTGGTGTATTCTCCGGACAGTGCTTGTCTATGGTGTGTCCTCTGATATGAGCCGATCAAATATTGTACTGTGGGTAAAAAATAGTCTGGAGGCTGGAAAATCCATTCAGGTTGTTAACGACCAATGGCGCACACCTACCCTTGCGGAAGATCTCGCCAAGGGTTGTATCCTTGCTGCAACGAAAAAAGCAAGAGGTATTTATCATATTTCAGGAAAGGATTTTCTTACTCCGTATGCAATGGCCATCCAAACTGCCGATTACTTCAACCTTCCTGCTTCCCTTATCACAAAAACTGATTCTACCCTCTTTAAGCAACCTGCTGTGCGCCCCCTGAAGACAGGGTTTGTTATTGACAAAGCCATCACCGAATTAGGGTTTTCTCCTGTGAGTTTTCAGGAAGGCCTGGCTGTTGTTGCGTCTCAGTTATAGACACTGCTTTCCCTTTTTTGACTAGTCATTTTACCAATCAACTACACCAATTATGATTATCTATGGGATCAACTTTGTGCAATCAATA
>CAZCRJ010000046.1:0-10985 GCA_964501015.1 uncultured Roseivirgaceae bacterium
AAGCGAAGAAAGATTTTGTTCTGTTTCAATGGTCTGATTTTTACAGAACTCATCAAATAGATTGAGATAATACTTGGTCGCATCCCGGTTCAGGTGCAGGCCGAGGAATTCCTTGATGTTGTTTCGCTCATCATCGGTAATCCGCTCACGGGCTACAATGGCAAAAAGTTGAATAACCGCCTTGAGTAATTCTTCACTCATATTAGCTTTCGCTTGTCTTGATCAGGTTTCGGCTAAAAATAGGTATTTATATGCAGAATTAGCATTAGAAATTGATTTCAATGCGCCCAATAAAATGAATTCATCAGGATTACTGGGCTTCCCAACGAAGATCTATCGCAGACGCAAGTGAGCCAAAAAAAGCGGGCTAAAACCCGCTTTTTTATTATCCAATCCGTGAGGTAATTAAATCCGTTAACACCAACAATCCCTCCCGTAAATATTCATCCGTTGTATCCAATGCACCTGACAACGGTTTGCCTTCTTTGTCTAGTTTGGTATTGCCAGGTTTATCAGCTGCATCACGCTTGCGCTCAGCTTCTTCTATCTCTTTCCGCCTTACCTGTTCATTTAATGAAATCCTCGTTTCATTGTAGTTCTTCCTCGCTTCTTCTGTTTGCTTTACGAAATCATTGAGAAAAAGATCATTTTTAAGCCTGTCCTGATAGGCCTTGTTTAATTGCGCCAGAACTTTGTCATTAATAAGTGGTGTCTTTTGATACATTGCACTACGGATTTCATCCCACGGTAAAGCGCCAGGATTAGAGCTTTCACCAAACTGTTCAGGGTCCAATGCTGTTGGCAATTTAATGTCGGGTGTAACACCTTTGTGTTGGGTACTGCTTCCGGTCACCCTGTAAAATTTTTGTACCGTTAACTTCAGAGATCCGGCCGAGTTATCCTTTTCCTGTATAAAGCGATCCAGTTCAACCATGGTCTGTACAGTACCCTTTCCGTATGTAGATTCTCCGACAACTACTCCGCGGTTGTAATCCTGAATGGCGCCCGCAAAAATTTCAGAAGCCGAAGCACTGAACCGGTTAATCAATACAACCAGTGGTCCGTTATACAATAGCGATGGATCATCATCATTTAAAACTTCTGTACGTTTGGCTGAACTTTTTACCTGTACCACAGGGCCATTCTTTATGAAAAGTCCGGTAAGATCAATGGCCTCCTTTAATGAACCTCCTCCATTATTGCGGAGGTCAATTACTACTCCATCCACTCCTTCCTGCTGTAATTCTTTGATATGTTTCTTTACATCATTGGAGGTAGAGTTATAGTTCGGATCACCCTTTTGATATGCTTCCCAATCCATATAAAAACTGGGGAGGGTAATGACACCTAACTTTACATTTTTTCCATCGCGTGTATACTCTACAACCTTTTTCTTGGCCGTCAGGTCTTCGAGCTTAATTTTATCGCGCACCAAGGTTATCATTATAGGTGGTCCTGCAACCCCTGTTTGTGCAGGTAACACACTCAGGCGAACTTTTGTACCCTTTGGGCCTTTAATAAGTTTTACCACCTCATCCAAGCGCCATCCAATAACATCCACCATTTCTCCTTGTTCACCCTGGGCCACTCCGATGATGCGATCATTGGCCTGCAATACTTTGCCCTTTTCTGCCGGACCGCCTGGTAATATTTCAACTATCTTAGTGTAATCATTATCCGCTTGAAGACGTGCTCCAATTCCTTCAAATGACTGAGCCATATTCTGTTTAAATACATCCGCAGTGCGCGGAGAAAAATAATTGGTGTGTGGATCGTACGACTCGGCTATGGTATTCAAGTATGTGCCGAAAATATCTTCTCCGGTTGTCTGCTTCATGGATTTGATAAAGCGTTCATACCTGGTTTTAAGGGCTTCGGTAATTTCTTCCTGTGTTTTTCCAGTAAGGTGTAAACTCAGCGCCTGACTCTTAATTATACTTTCCCACAATACATTCAATTCCTTTTCATTGGCCGCCCATGGTTCTTTTTCACGGTTAGTCTCATAATACTCATCGGAAGAGTAGTCGAATTTTTTACCGATTACATGATTGATCACATAGTGCATTCGCTCATTAAACCTGCGTTGAAACACGGAATAAATATCAAAGGCTACATCCACTTTTTCTTCGCGGGTATAATCATCTATCTGAAATCGGTGTTTTTCAAAGGAGGCAATGTCGGATTTCAGAAAGTATGTTTTGTTATTATCCAGACTCTCAATATAACTATTCAGTACTACCGAGGATAGTGAATCATTAAACGGTAGTTTCCGGTAATGACTGCTTTCCAGAATAGAGACAACAATCTTCGTCTGTTTGCCATAAATTGGTTTAATTAAAAAGGTTGTATCCGGAACAGGATTCGAATGAACGCTGCCCGCCAAAATAATCATTACCAATAACACAATACTTCTCTTCATAATTTTATTAATTAAGATTACTCCTTAAACGGTATTTACCTTGCAAAGGATGTGCTAACTTTTATTTCGTGTCAGGCATCATATTCCGACAGGAATTTTTTAGCCTGTTCAAGATTAGGAAAGTCATAGTGCTTTTTGTCTCCTAAAACAGTATGAATCTCAAGTTTAACCAGATCAATATCTTTATTGCGCTTAAATTTGAACTTTTCTTTTTTATAGTCGTCTGCTTCCTTAGTAGAGATATTGAACGAAGTTGCCCGCACCGATTTACAATAGCTGCATTCATAGTGTTTTACCAGTTCGCCAGGGGTTTTTCCTTCGGGCATTTTAATAACTTCCTCTTTTTTTATTCGCATGGTATAAAACCCACAGGTATTGCATTGTAGTGCCTGAAGCTTTCCTTCATATTTTTCAATCTTAATGTCTCCTGTTTTTTCATCAATCCAAACATCATAATCGATAGAAAATACATTTTCCTCTGCCAACATACCTTCATCAAGATGAACATCTTCTTCTTCTTCACTAAGGAGACGCATTTTATTTCTCGTGGCAGGATTGGTACGAGGTGTAAAGCGCCACCGTTTTAATTTTTTATCCAAACGTGTTGGGTAATAATACTCCAATACCAGGTAAGAGATATAGCCGATCAATGTTCCCCCGGCAAAGGACATGAACAATCGTACGAAAAACCATACCCCCATGTCGTTAATGGAATTCATACCGTACAGGTTAACCGCACACATAAACGCTAATCCGAAAAAGCCCGTTGCAATCTTATAATTTCGAATTTCATTTTTGTTCAGATAATCATATTTCAGGTGATATTCCTTTATGGAAGATAACCTGACTTTATGTGACAAGTACGTAACCAAACCAAGGGCAACGAAAACGACTGTTCCAACAATCATTACATTATGCCAAACAACAAGAAATTCCATAACTTTAGATTAAAAATGTTTCTTAAAGGACTTAAAGATAATCATTAATCAATATTGTGTTTAATTTGGAGAATTAAGTGACATGAGAAAACTTACGTTTAAAATATTAGCTTCGGTTAACAAGCTTCTGCTTCCAAAGTTTAGTAAACGAGACTTGACCAAACTCAAAAAATGGGAACAAGCCCTGGTTGCCTATAGGTACTGGGTTACCACCAATGTCCTGGATTAGTCCGTTTTACCTTCACCATATCTCATCAATTCCTGTATGTTTAGTATAACCCCAGTTAGCCTTAAATAATTGTGAATATTGAAAAAAATTAATTGCCTTCTGGGTAAAAAAGCAAATTCTATTGTGCAATTTTGCACAATTCTCTTAAGGTATGCGCTATATCCCTTCACCCGTTCCTATCCACGCCTCCCTGGTGTACAGGGCTTCAGCCAATAAATCGGGGCGAATGCAGTATCATAAGATTATGCCTGGGAAGAACAAGTTGCGGATCAGTCGCAATGAATTTATACGTGCGTATAATGAAGCAACCATTATTGCCCTAAATCCTCTTCAGGTCAGAGGTAATGATGTTGATTTTCAACTCGAATTCTATGTTTGATTTAGTATCCGTTCAAGGCTGGCAGGGGAATAGCCAATGGATTTAATGGTTTTATTATCCGCACTTCTGTACACCAGCCACTTATCACCTTCTTGCTTAACGTAACAATCTGTTCCATCTTTGGATTTATAGTATTCAACCGTACGCCTTGCTTCCTCTTCCGAAGTGCAGGCCTTACTCATGTTTGATCGTTGTACTTCCTCAAAAAGTGCTTTAAATTTCTCTCCCAAGCCAAATTCAAGAATGGCTCCTGATAATACGTATTGCAGGTCGCAGAGCGCATCCGCCACTCCTACGATGTCCTTTTCAAGAATGGCCACTTCAAGTTCCTTTAATTCTTCACTAAGTAAGGCAACACGCAGTCTACACCGCTCCTCTTCTGGAATAGCAGGTACGGACAGCACAGGGTGTTTAAAGGTGCGATGAAAATCGGCCACAAGGTTTAGGGCATCTGGTTGATTCATAAAAGGGAATATTAACCGTTCAATCAATAATTTCTAAAAGAGATCGGCAAAAATGATGTATTTTTAGCAAAAATGAACGTACAAAATTCAGTCTTACTCAAGGTATTCTCCATTTTCACAGGACTTCTGTTCCTGAACCTGAGTTTTATGCTTACCGAATTGAACTTACTGGGTCTCGACCAGAAGAATAGTGCTCTTTTTGATAACCTGGTGCATATGATTACGCAATCCGGATTCGAGGAAGAGACGGACTCTTCAACAGGCACAACAAATGAAATTCAAAACGACACGCATTTATTTTTTCAATTTATTACTACACCCTTATGCAGTAACCACCTGCTGACCACCAATAACACTTTTAAAAATAATGATTCCGATGAATTGAAGTGTTATCGGGAGATTTTCTCCCCCCCACCAGAAGCCTAAATCGCGCAAGGAATAGGATCATTTGCTGAACTGTTCAGAACTGTTCAGTCTCAACGGAATATTATTCAACATCGATTAACTTATGAATTTAAGAAGGCTTTTGCCTGATATCACTGCCGGGTTAACCGTTAGTTTTGCTGCCATATCACTGGGTGCCGCCTTTGGTGTAATGTCAGGAAGAGGTGCTTTTGCCGGAATGATTGCCGCGGCTGTGATCCCTATTATAACATCACTCTTTGGAGGAACCCGTATTCAGGCTTCCGGTCCCACGGCACCTATGACAGCGATTGCAGCACTTACTGTTGCCTATGCGTATGATCAGTTCCCAACACAGGTGCTTGCCGAGCAATTCATTACACTTGTATTTCTATTGAACGGCCTGATCCTGATTATTGGAGGACTCGTTCAAATCAGCAGACTCATTAGGCTGGTGCCCAATGTTGTCATTCTTGGCTTTATGAATGGTATCGCAGTATTAATATGGTACGATCAACTCGCTAAAGTTTTTGCGCTAGGGAAAAATGAACTAATGACGGGTGGTATTCTGATGAATTTATTGCTTGCTGCACTTACCTTTATTATGATTTTTGGTATCGTTAGGATTACCAAACGACTGGCACTACGGCCACCAATCAGGTCACTTATTTCGGGTGTATTATTCAGCATTATTATAATGACATTGATTGTGTCCGCACTTTCCCTTCAGGTTGAAAAAGTTCAGCTCGGTAACACCATTGGATCAGCAGGTGAATTCATGTCCCTTATTCTGGCGTATTGGCCTTCCGCTATATTCACCACTGAATACATATTACTTGCCCTTCCCTTCGCTTTACAATTGGCTCTTCTCGCCTATCTCGATTCTCTGTTAACAGCCCTGGTCATTGATCGGATGACCCATGAAAAATCAAACCTAAATAAAGAGCTCATTGCCCAGGGTCTTGGCAATGGTGTCGCAGGTTTTTTTCAGGGGATACCCGGTGCACAAGCGACCATACGCTCGGTGTTGTTGATAAAAGAAGGAGCTCAATCCAGACTTGCCGGTGTTTTACTCGGTGTTTTTGCATTGATATCCATTTTACTTTTTAAGGATCTATTGGCCCTCGTACCAGCGGCAGTATTTATAGGTGTATTGCTTAAGGCTGGTCTTGATGTGAGCGATAAGGATTTTCCACGATATTATTTTGAAAAACGATGGTTTAGGAATCCCAGAAGGAATGTTCAGTTTTTCTTTATCGCTTTTACCACCATTGTCACGGTTCTAATCGATTTAAATATAGCCGTCATTGCCGGAACACTTTTATTTTATACCGCCCGATTTTTCTGGGGAATCGTTGACATAGAACCAGAATTCCAGGAAGTATCTGAACATGAAACAAAATTAGCAACAGGTTAAATTAATTATTAAACTATGGATGTTTACAAATCACTACTTGATGGAAATAAAGCATGGGTTGCAGAGAAATTAAAGGAAGACCCGGATTTTTTTACCAACCTGGCAAGAGGTCAGACACCACAGGTACTTTGGATTGGATGCTCCGACAGCCGCGTTCCCGCGAATGAAATTACCCGTACCAATCCGGGTGAAATTTTTGTTCACCGTAACATTGCCAACATGGTTGTTCACACTGATATGAACATGTTAAGTGTACTCGACTATGCGGTTAATGTGCTTCATGTGAAGCACGTCATCGTGTGTGGACATTATGGTTGCGGTGGTGTTAAAGCAGCTATGGGAAGTCAACAATTTGGGTTGATTGATAACTGGCTGAGAAATATCAAAGATGTATACCGGGTGCACACAAAAGAATTGGATGCCATCGCTAATGAAGAAGAAAAGTTTAACCGGTTTGTTGAACTTAATGTAATGGAGCAGGTTCTCGACCTTACTAAAACATCTATCATTCAAAACGCCTGGAGAGACCGCAAAGAGCCCATTGTTCATGGATGGGTATATAGCCTGCATACCGGAATCATAAAAGATCTTGAGGTAAGCTTTGACAGCCATTCGAAATTGCCAGCTATTTACCAGATTGAAAGTCCGGTCGTAGCCATATAACGTATACCCTTCAGAAAAAAACAGGGATTATTCCTGCCCTAACCGGTGGGTGATAATCCCTTCTTTTTTTACATTGTACCCGATTACGGCTATGCAAAATTCCCTACATCCGCTCACCAATTTACGCAGCGACATTCCGGCTGGAATTGTTGTATTCCTGGTGGCCTTACCGCTTTGCCTCGGCATTGCCCTTGCCTCTGGTGCGCCACTGTTTTCCGGGATAATTGCAGGGGTTGTTGGAGGATTAGTTATTGCTGGTTACAGTAAATCCCCCCTAAGTGTCAGTGGTCCTGCAGCAGGCCTCACCACTATAGTTTTGGCGGCACTTCATGATTTGGGAACGTTTGAGGTTTTTCTGCTGGCTGTTGTATTAGCCGGTATACTTCAGGTGGGCTTAGGATTTGCCCGTGCCGGTACTATCGGAAACTACTTTCCTTCTTCTGTCATCACGGGAATGCTTGCCGCCATAGGATTGATCCTGATTCTTAAGCAAATACCTCATGCCTTTGGCTATGATGGCGATTTTTTTGGCGATGATAATTTCATGCAGCAAGATGGTGAAACAACATTTTCAGAAATCGGCAAAGCGCTGGAGTCAATAGCACCCGGTGCAACCATTATCTGCTTTCTGTCAATGGCCATTCTCATTTTGTGGGAAAGACCCTTCATGAAAAAACTCACCTTTACATCACTCGTTCCTGCCCCGGTATTGGTTGTAGCGGTTGGCATTTTGGGCAATGAAGCATTTAAGCTTTGGGTTCCCGAATTTGCAATTGGAGCCGAACACCTGGTTTCGTTGCCCATTGCCGATTCTTTTGAATCATTCTTCAACCAGTTTACCACTCCCGATCTTTCGGGTATTACTAACCCGAAAGTCTGGACAGTAGCGTTAACCCTTGCTATGGTTGCCAGCCTTGAAAGTTTATTAAGTATAGATGCCATAGATAAACTTGATCCCTATAAACGATTAACACCCCTCAATCACGAATTAAAGGCACAAGGCATTGGCAATATTATCAGCGGGATGATTGGCGGTTTGCCGATTACTTCCGTAATCGTGCGAAGTTCAGCCAATGTTAATTCAGGCGGAAAGACCAAAGCATCAGCAATTTTTCATGGCATCCTTTTAATGTCCACCGTAATCCTGATTCCCGGCTTGCTGAACATGATTCCCTTGTCTGCATTGGCCGGAATACTATTACTGGTTGGGTATAAACTTACCAAACCCGCTTTGATTAAAAGCCAATTCAGGAAGGGATGGGATCAATCGATTCCCTTTATGGTAACCATACTCGCCATACTCTTTACCAATCTTCTACAAGGAATATTTATCGGGCTTGCCATAGGTCTGATTTTTGTATTGCGGTCCAATTTTCACCAGGCACTTTTTCTTGTTAAAGAAGGCAATCAATACCTGATCCGGTTAACCAAGGATGTATCGTTTTTAAACAAAGCATTACTTCGGCAAACGTTTCGAGAAATACCTGACAACAGTGATGTGATTATTGACGGATCACGATCTGCCTTCATTGATAATGACATCATCGAAACTATTCATGATTTTCAGGAATCGGCAAAAAGCAGAAATATTACTGTGGAGTTGAACCAATCCGTAATTTTTAAAGCATGACCGTTCGCGAGCGTATTCTGTTGGAAAGTAAAGCATGGGCTCAGGAAAAATTACTCTTAGACAAAAAGTACTTTGACCGACTCTCCGCTATGCATAATCCCAATATACTCTGGATCGGGTCATCAGACAGCCTGGTACCGGTACGGGAAATAACCAATACAGAACCGGGGGAAATATTGGTATACAGAAATATGGGCAACCTGGTAAAGGAACGCGATCTGAGCCTAATGTCAGTACTGGAAGACGCCCTGGAAACATCCGAAGTAAAATACATCATCGTCTGTGGATATAGCCATTGCAGTAGCTTGCGTGAAGTTATACACGGAACGGAAAAGCCCATTACGCGGGAATGGTTGCTAGACCTGCGTGGCACCTATGAGATGCATCATAAGGAATTAGATCCCCTTCCTTATGAACAAAAAGAACAACGTCTTGCCGAACTCAACATTCAGCAACAAATCATTAATCTGAGCAGGTTACCAATCATTAAGAAGGCCTGGGAAAAAAGCATTTACCCAAAACTTTATGGATGGTATTTCAATCTGAACACTGGCTCATTTAATGAGATCGCCAGCCATGAGGACGGAAATGAAAAACCGGTGTCTATACGGTAGTTACATAGAAAATCAGTGTGCATCTTTCCCTTATATTTGCAGCCTAAGTTTAGTCCATGAAAAAGAATTTTGTTGAAGAACTCCGCTGGCGAGGCATGATCCACGATGTTATGCCCGGCACTGAAGAACAGTTACAGAAAGAAACTACCAGTGGGTATATTGGATTTGACCCTACAGCCGATTCACTACACATTGGTCATCTGGCGCAAATCATGACATTGGTTCATTTCCAGCACTGCGGACATAAACCCTTTGCGTTGCTGGGTGGTGCCACCGGAATGGTGGGTGATCCCTCCGGTAAATCGGCAGAGCGTAACTTGCTTTCTGAAGATGTATTACGCCATAATGTGGAGTGCGTTAAACAACAGCTTGAAAAGTTTCTTGATTTTAATGCTGGAGAAGCAGGAGCAGAAATGGTCAATAATTACGACTGGTTTAAAGAATTTAAATTTCTGGATTTCATCCGCGATGTAGGCAAACACATTACCATCAATTACATGATGTCCAAGGATTCAGTAAAGAACCGACTCGAAACAGGTTTGTCTTTTACCGAATTTACTTATCAGCTGGTACAGGGATATGACTTCTACTACTTGTACACCCATAAGAACTGCAAATTGCAAATGGGAGGATCTGATCAGTGGGGAAATATTGTAACCGGAACAGAGTTGATCAGAAGAAAAGCCAATGTTGATGCGTTTGCCCTGACTACTCCGCTGATTAAAAAGGCAGATGGCACGAAGTTCGGGAAGACCGAATTGGGTAATGTATGGCTTGATTCTGATAAAACCTCTTCTTATGCTTTCTATCAGTTTTGGCTCAATACATCAGACGAAGATGCTGCGAATTATATCAAAATATTTACGTTAAAAAGTAAGGAAGAAATTGAGTCACTTTTACTGCAACACAGCACAGCTCCACATCTTCGCGTACTTCAGCAGGAACTCACCAAGGACATAACATTGCGGGTGCATTCAGCTTATGCCTACGCACAAGCGGTCAAGGCCTCGGGTATATTATTCGGAAATTCGACAACAGATGACTTGCTAAGTCTGGATGAAAAAACATTGCTGACTATTATGGAAGGTGTACCGCAGGCGACCCTAAGTCGTGCTGCCTGGGAGGCCAACCCTTCCGTAACGGAGTTGCTCTCCGAGTTAACTCAGGGTGTAATCTTTTCTTCTAAAGGGGAAGCACGGAAAATGATTCAGGCGGGGGGTGTGAGTATTAATAAAACCAAACTTGCCGATCCGAATGAAAAAATAACCTCTTCCCTATTGCACAATAAGTATTTATTGGCGCAAAAAGGAAAGAAGAATTATTATCTGATCAGTATTTCCTAACCCGGTTCAAAACATCCTGTCATTTTGTAATAAAGCTTTTTATTGCTGCAAACGGCATAGCAAAACTTACCTGATTAACACAGTTCTTTGCATCCCTTTCGTTATCGATGAAGGAAGTAAAACCGTGATTGTAGCGCGCTTCAATACTAAAATTTTCATTAATTAATACCACTAATCCAATTTGTGCACCCACATCAAATCGGTTATCAAGAATTAGATTGGCATCTTTCTCTGGAATGTAATTATCAGGCGGATCACTGAATTTCACCTTTCCAGTTGTGGATACAGAAATACTTGTCCCTTCTGGATAATATTTAACTCGGGCTGAATAGAAAACGCTGGAGTAATTTTAAATTCAACACCAGCCCCTGGGGTAAAACCTGGTTTAATTTCTGTTCAATACCTACTTCATTCTCCGCTGCAGTTTTAGAAAGAATAAGTCCAATTCTTGGAATGACTTGCTGAGCATATATATGGTATACTTGCA
>CAZCRJ010000047.1:0-3612 GCA_964501015.1 uncultured Roseivirgaceae bacterium
CAAAAGCAGAAATTGAGGCACACCTTACTTTTCTGGCCGCTGATGAAATGCGTGGTCGTGATACTGGTTCACCGGAAATCGAAATTGCGGCCAATTACATTGCTGCTCAGTTTAAAATGGTGGGGTTGAAAAATGCTCCCGGGCTTAGTAATTACTCCCATCCGGTACCCCTCGAAAATATTCACCCCGCTTCTGGTGGCGAACTTACATTAGGAGGTGATTCATTTAACTATAAGGATCACTTCATTGTGTTTGAAGGTCAGAACATGGAGTGGAAAGGTGATATTGTGTATGCCGGGTATGGTTCACCTGATGAGTTGAAACAGGCGAATGTAAAGGGCAAGGTAGTTATTACACTGGCCGGTAATCGCGATTCGCAAGGGAATGCCATGGCTATGTTTACTGCAGCCAGCGGAAAATATGCGGATGCAAAAGCAGCAGGTGCTTCAGGCCTGATTGAGATTTTTGCATCAACACAGGTTCCGTGGCCTGTATTGGTTAATTACTTCGCCAACACTGTTACAACCAAAATAAAAGCAGAGGGTGAAGCGGTGCCTCACATCTGGTTAAAAGACAGCGATGCTGCAGGAATAAAAAAGATCCGGGAGAATTCGTTGCCGGGGTCCATTAAAATTGACGGTATGCGCAAAGTGTCTGTTCCTGCCCGTAACGTTATCGGTGTACTGGAAGGAACTGATCCCAAACTGAAGAATGAATACCTGGTGGTTTCAGCACATTATGATCACGTTGGTGTACAAAAAAACGCATCACCGGATAATGATTCGATTTTTAATGGTGCACGGGATAATGCAATTGGGGTAGTGGGTATGATTTCTACTGCGAAATATTTAGCACAATATCCGCCCAAGCAGTCGGTCCTGTTTATTGCCTGGACAGGTGAGGAGAAGGGCCTATTGGGAAGTAAATACTATTCAGAGTACCCTGTTATTCCCATGAAGCAGGTAGTGTTTAATTTCAATTGCGATGGAGCAGGATACAATGATGTTACTGTGGCCACTGTTATTGGAATGGAACGCACTACTGCCGAGGCTGACCTTGCAAAGGCATGTGCAGCGTTTGGTATTAAAGCCCTTGTTGACCCTGTACCTGAGCAGAATCTTTTTGAACGTTCTGACAATTACTATTTTGCTGTGAAAGGTGTACCGGCAATTACCTTTGCGCCCGGTGTTACAGCCTTTGACGCGGAATTAATGAAATATTACCATCAGCCTGCAGATGAAGTTGGCTCACTGGATATGGACTACCTGGTTAAATATTTCAGAGCGTATGTTTATGCCAATGTGTTGTTAGCATCAAATGCGAAGGCACCGGTATGGAAGGCGGGTGATAAGTTTGAAGCAGAGGCGAAGAAATTATACGGTAAGTAGGCACTAAGTAAATTCTTAAACTCCGGATGATATGGTTTCATTCGGAGTTTTTTTATGCCCTAATTCATGTTCAGGATTTTCTTGTATTCAGCCTGGTTAGCCAGTACATCGAGTGCTTTTTTGATGTCATTATCAGTTTTGAAACCTGCTTCAATAGTTCCCCTTTCCAGGTGAAAACGGGAAATGATATCCTGCTCCAATACCAATTTGATCTGATCTTTAAACAGCATCAGCTCATTCTTTTTACTGTTTTCCAGTTTCCCCTGAATGGCGTCAAGTTGTGGTTTTAAGTCAGCATAATAGTATTCCTGGCGAGCTTCTTCGCTGATTTGTTTTACCTGCTGGTCCAAGGGCGATACATAGGTGTAATCCTTTCCTTTCATCCAGGTAACAAATTGCTGGTACTCGTCTGCCGACAGGGAAAAGGTTTTAGGGTCAGGAATTTGTTTCATTCCATAGGCAAATTGCGTTGTGAAATCGAATAGATACCCTTGTTGATATAATGTTTGGGTTACCGGATGAGAATTCGGATGTTCAATTGCCACGTCTGGTTCAATGCCCCCGCCATCATAAACTGTTCTTCCGTTCTGCGTTTTAAAGGGACGCTTAACGGAGTCAGGTATGGAGGTAACACTTCCATCTTCTCTGCGGTGGGTATAATCCAGCACCTGGATGGATCGTCCGGTGGGGATGTAATATTTAGCAGTAGTAATTTTTACCTGGGCATTATAGGTGAGTGGTCGTGGTACCTGCACCAAGCCCTTCCCAAATGATCGTTCTCCAAGAATAACCGCACGGTCATAATCCTGAAGGGTACCAGCAACAATTTCAGAAGCCGATGCACTTCCCCGACTAATTAAAACAACCACTGGAATTTCCGTATCCAACGGAGTGTCTAATGTAGCATAGGTGGCATTTTGCTCAACGATTTTTCCTTTAGTGCTGACAACTTTTTTCCCCTTTGGTAAAAAGATATTACAAATATTGACGGCCTCCATTAACAACCCTCCGGGATTTCCGCGCAAATCAAGAATAATCCCTTTTGGATTATTCTCCTTCAATTTAGTTAGCGCTTGTCGGATATTTTTACTGGCATCGGGTGTAAATTCCGATAAGCGGATATAGGCTATTTCAGGATTGATCATCCCGGAATACGGAACATTGTTAAGTTTGATTTTTTCCCGTTTGAAATCCAGTATGATGGGTTGACTACTACCAAATCTTTTTATCGTCAGACTTACCGGATCGCCAACTTCGCCTTTCATTAAATTGCCTGCTTCCTGAGGAGAAATCTTCGCTAATTCTATTGCATCAATTTTCAGTACTTCATCTCCGATTTTTAGTCCGCCTTTTTCTGCAGCAAATCCTTCCATAATCATGGTAACAACGGTGCGTCCGTTTATTTCTCGTGTAAGCGCTCCAATGCCACCATACTGCCCGGTGTTCAGGGTTCTGAAATCTTCTACCTGGTCTTCCGGTATGAAATTGGTATAGGGATCAAGGCTTTCCAGCATGGCATCGATGCCGGTTTTCATCAAGCGGTTTGGATTTACTTCATCAACATAATAGGCATTGACTTCCTTAAAAAGTGTAGCGAAGATGTCAAGGTTCCGGGCTATTTCGAAGTACCGTTCACCGGGGGTAGTAAATGAAAAGCCGATGGTAAGGCCAATCAATAGAATAACAACAAAGACAATTTTTTTTCTCATACGTACAGCGGAGGTACAAAGGTAAACGTTCGTCCGCTAAAAATGTTGGTGGCGAGTAAATTCGGTCGATTTACGCTTTGGAGCGTCCGAATTGGTGTTTCAACTAGTATCGATCAGGGATTTGAATCACCCGGATTACCATTTCATGCGGGTCGCCATCTTTATCCAGCAAACTAAACTTTACGGATGGATTGTCTTTATTCAGTTGGGTTTCCACATCGATAATCTGAATATCCTGCAAATGCTTTTCAATATCCTTTTGAAGGAGATAGAGTGCATTGGCGAAATCAAGCTCAAGTGAACTGGGATTGTAGGTCGTTGTTTTCATAGCGTATCTTTTCGGTAATTTAAAGATAAACATTACGGATTATGATAATCAAATCATAAACGTTGGAAATCCTTCAATTTTACCATCGTATCAGTGCCGAAGCCCAGGTAAATCCGCTACCAAAAGCAGCCAGGCAAACAATATCATTTTCTTTTATTTTTCCTTCGGCCCAGGCTTCACTCATGGC
>CAZCRJ010000047.1:3622-10838 GCA_964501015.1 uncultured Roseivirgaceae bacterium
GGTATAGATGCTGCAGTTGTATTTCCATAGCGCATGATATTATTGTAAACACGCTCTTCCGGTAGTTCCATTTTTTGCTGGATATACTGACTGATGCGGAGGTTTGCTTGATGGGGAACCAGCAGGCTAATATCTTCTTTCGTCATGCTGTTGGCGGCCAGTGCTTCATTGATAACTTCCATAAAGCGCACAACGGCATGCTTAAAAACCTGATTTCCATTCATGACTACCTTAAAGGTGGTGGTGTCCATAATTTGTTCGGGTTGCCGCTCTTCCCGAGGCCGACTGCTGCCCGGATCGCGTACATAAAGTTCTTCGGCAAAACGCCCGTCAGAGTGAAGGTGTGTGGTTAGTATCCCGGGCTTTTCGGATGGTTGAAGAATGGCTGCACCGGCACCATCCGCAAAAATAACAGCTGTATTACGCCCTCGGGTACTGAGGTCAATGGCAGTGGATTGAATTTCCGCTCCTACCACCAGTATTGTTTTATACATTCCGGATTTGATAAACTGATCCGCAACTGATAATGCATAAATAAATCCGGAACAGGCATTTCGCAGATCCAGTGCGCCAATACTTTCCAGCCCTAATTCGCGCTGCAACAAAACACCAGAACCAGGAAAGAAGTAGTCGGGGGTGATGGTAGCAAATACAATAAATTCAACATCTTTTTCTGTTAAGCCTGCCCGTTCGAGCGCCATACGACTGGCTTTGGCCGCCATATTCGCAACTGTATCTTTAGCAGGATCAACCCACCTCCGTTCATGAATACCTGTACGTTCAATGATCCACTCATTGTTGGTGTCCATAATAGACGATAAATAATCGTTGGTAATGACGGTTTCGGGAACGTGGTGGCCAAGGCCGACAATTTTAGAGTAGCGCATGATTTTCGATTAAAAGGCGGCTGAAGTTAAGCAATGTTAGGGAAAAGCTAATGACCGTTAGGATAATCATGGTATATGATTTCAACCAGGTTACTTTCAGGTCTTTCAATATTTATCGTCAGGCTATTTACCTGTAAAGTTCTTAACGTTATCCTCCGGTATCCTGTCGATTAGCTTATTGTACGGATCAATCCCTGCTTTAACCGGTTTTTTATCCACGGTAAACTCCAGTGTGTGTTCACCAGGTGTAAGCCAGTGTTTCTTCAGGTATAGCGGTGTTTTTTGTGTCATACCTTTGTCATTTTTGCCATCTTCTGCAAAAATGCCGATCTCAATCAGGTCTTTTCCCTGGCCTTCGCTAATATCACGACCTGCACTGTCGTAGTATATCTTCTTCGTTTGCACAGTAAGGTTTACCTTAAACTTGTTTTCAGCAAGCTCTTCGTATTCCGCTTTGGTAATCCGATTTTCATATAATGTGATTTTCTCAAATGAATCTTCGAGGTAATACTGCAATGAATCAGGCGTGACTTCTTTTATGTAGCTGTACCATTCATTTGAGGTGGCAAATGGAGGCTTCGGACGGAAAGCGGCTGTATCAATGAATTTTTTAAAGCCATTGTTTAAGTGTTCCTCACCGATATAATCCTGGAGGGCATACAAAATCAAAGAACCTTTGTCATACCACACATAAGCACGGGAGTCGTTATTCAGGAGTGTCTCTTCAAACTTGCTTTCACTACTACGGCCCCGAAGGTAGCGGTCTAATGAGTACTTTAAGCGGTTTTGCATGGCATCTTTTCCATACTCATGTTCGAGCACCATCAACGCTGAGTATTCGGCCATGGATTCAGAAATCTGGTTAGCGCCACGCGTAAAGCTGGGTGTAACCTGGTGCCCCCACCACTGGTGCGCAACTTCATGTGCCGTTACATAAAAGGCATAATCGGTTTTATTTGGATCACTGAAGTCGGCAGCCCAGCCAAAGCTTTCGGAGTAGGGTACCGTATTCGGAAAGGATTGTGCAAATCCAGCGTAACGGGGAAATTCCAGTATACGCATTTGCTTATATTGATAGGGACTGAAATTTTTTGAAAAATAATTCAGCGATGCTTTCACTGACTTCACAAACCTGTCGAGGTTGTACGTGTGTGTAGGATGGTGGAAGATTTCGATAGTAACCACATCATTGTTTTCATCCCTCCATTCATCACGCAACACGGCATAACGGGCTGATGAGAAATTGGCGAACATATCCATTTCTGAATTCATTTTGTAATGGTAATACTTCCGGCCATTTTCTTCCCATTCTTTTTCCAAATAACCAGGCGCAACAGCCAGTTGATCTGCAGAAGTGCTTACGGTAGCCTCGAAGGTTACATAATCGGCATCGTTGTTAAAGAGCAACGTGCTAAGTCCATATGGATCATCTTGCGGTGGAGCAACATAATCTTTTTTAGGTAGTCCATGTTTCTTTCGTTCCTTATCGCTGTTGATGGGGTCGCCCGGATAGCCAAAACTTGGAAAAATTCCCAGATCGAAGAATGTTCCATTGTACACCATTAATCGGCTAAAGCCACTGTTTGGAAACCCTTTGTACCAGGCTTCAACACTGATCTCCATCAGGGAGGTGTCACCGGGTTGCATGGGTTTGGGCATAAGGTATATGTAGAAGAAGTTCAGATCATCTTTCATGGCTAATGCCAGATCGTTGCCATCGATCTGAAGTTTTTTGATGGCCATTCCACTGCCATAGTTCAATATCAATGAATCGATGGGTTGATCTGTTTTATTGACAATGACGAACCGGCCATGTGCATGTGCCGCACGTTCTTCAGGGTATAGATCCATGGTGATCTTGAGGTCTGTTACTTTTGGCTGAGGAAAGAATTCATATTTTTTGTATTTCTTTTCAAACTCAACGCCAATCATGATGCGCTCTTTATTGGTGCGATAGGTATTTAATACGCTTACATTGTAATAGATGAAAGCGCCTGAGCCTAACCAAAGCAGTGTAAAGAATGTGAGTGCAACGGCCGATGATCCACTAAACCGTTGCTTCATTAATTTTATTCTTGCCTTAAAATCTGTTTCACTTCCCCTGTTCCAAAACAGGTTTCCGATTACAAGAAAGATAAAGCCAAGGCTTAACCAGTACACATTAAACCACGTGAGTGGCTCAAGGAAATGTCCGAAACCATTCATGTCAGAAATTCGGTAGTTGGGGGTATAACTGTAGAAGAATAGGTTATAATCGAGTTCGGCAAAATTGCGCAACCCAAACATGGCTACCCAAATGCCAATGGATACAACATGGCCCATGAATTTATTATTGACCAGGATATGCACAATGAAGGCCAGCATAACTAACTGAAGGTATTCGGGTAGTTCAATCAGGTACAAATCGGTAAAGTACATGCTGAACTGAAAATTGAGATAGCCTTTGATTACTTGATTCAGTACACCGCTAATCAACACCAAATTAACCAACAGAAAACTCACCATGACGAGTGAAAGAAATTTTGATCCATACACTACCCAGTTAGGTATGGGCAAGGCATCGGCAATGTTTGAATAATGAACCGCTTTATCGCGATGAACTACCTCACCCGTATAAAAGATAATGATGATGAAAACGAAAATGATATAGTTGAAGTCTTTAACTTCGAGCATGTAGTAGGTTAGTGGCAAGGAAGGTGTGCCAAAGATGATGTCACCAAACCAGCCATCCAGAAAGAGAAACAAGACACCTGCCAGTAAGATCGCAATGAAATAGAAATCTTTAGTAATGTTTCGGAATTCCAGAAAGGCTAACCGGAATAACTTTTTGATAAATATAGTTTGCGAATACGCTTTCTGAACAACCGGTAAATCCGACAGTGAGCGCATTTTCTTTTCCTCACGTTCTTCTGGTTTCTTGCCGCCTCCCAACGAAACCTCCAACAAGCTTTTAAATGAGAAACGGAAATAAGTAAAGACAAACAAGGCTAAACTAACACTAATCCAGAGTATTCGGTTAATCAGAAAATTACCTTCAAGGGGTAACAACAATGTATTTTGTTCATAGGGTGTCCAGTACTTGGTGGCGTTTTGGAACGTGGTTAATGCAAATGGGTCTAGAATATCCACCAACGTTTTGTTATCCAGATCTTGGGTTAGTGTAGTGGCAAGCAGGTATCCGATAAATAACAAAACACTGGCTACATAGGTTGATAAAATTTTTCGCGTAAGTGCTACCAATGCAAAAAAAATGGTACCCGAAAAGAAAATGTTCGGAAGCGTAATTATCAGTAAAGGGTACAGGTAATGCGATAACACAAATGGCCCTGAACGCTCGGGTTCAACTTCACCCGTCAGAATGCCTATTGGCTCACCGGCCCATAACCCAAAAATAAATCCCGTGCAGACGATGAATAGGATCACGAATGATCCAAGGTAACGCCCCATGAAATAAGCTTTTTCGCGTATCGGGTAGGTGAAGAAGTAATCTTTTGTCTGGTATTCTAAATCACGATAGATCGGCACACCCATAATAGCGGAGGCCATAAGGATTTGAAAAATGCTCATGATGGTAATCATGGTAGCAATGGCATGCGGTGAATTGACAAACGTTTTTTCAGAAGCTGGTCCGCCTCCATAAATGCCTACTACAAAAGCAAATAAAAACAGGATTCCAAAGTATGCCCAAGTAGCCGGGCGCTTTATACGGTATTTTATTTCGAAAATAAATATGGAAAGAAACATGTGTAAACGATTTTAAGTGATGATTAAATAGTAACAACATCCATCCGCTCCGAAATTTTGGAGAAGTAGACATCTTCAAGCCCGGCTTCTACCGGCCTAAAGCTTTCATCGGGTAGCACATCACTCACTACATGTATTTGTGTTTTACCGCCTTTTAATTGTGTGGAGATTACCTGGAATGAATTGCGGTAAGCATTCATTTCACTTTTCATAATGGACTTCGACCAGATTTTTCCTTGCATGGAATCCACCAATGTGTTGGGGTTTCCCTGGGCAATCACTTCACCCAGACAAATAATGGCCATATCGTTGCACAGGTTGGTTACATCTTCCACAATGTGTGTGGAAAGAATTACAATGGTGTTCTCGCCAATCTCACTTAGTAAATTATAAAACCGGTTTCGCTCAGCAGGATCAAGACCGGCTGTCGGTTCATCAACAATAATTAATTTCGGATTTCCGATAAGCGCCTGGGCAACACCAAAGCGTTGCTTCATCCCACCAGAGAAGGTCCCCAGGTGTTTACTTTTAACATGTGCGAGGTTAACGCGATCCAGTAAAGTGGATACAATTTCTTTTCGCTGCTTTTTATCCACTATGCCTTTCAGATCGGCAATATGATCGAGCATGGTTTCGGCTGTAACTTTTGGATATACGCCAAACTCTTGCGGTAGGTAGCCCAGTATTTTTCTCACTTCATGTTTCTGGCTTAGCACGTTCAGGTTGCCCAAGGTTATAGTGCCGGAATCAGCATCCTGCAAAGTGGCGATGGTTCGCATGAGCGATGATTTACCGGCACCATTGGGACCAAGTAAACCATACATTCCTTGATTGATGGTGAGTGAAACATTCTTGAGCGCTTGCACTCCGTTGGAGTATGTTTTATTGAGGTTCTGGATAATAAGTTGCATAGACAGGGGTAGAATTAGGGGTTTGTGTCAGGAATAGGGATTACTAAATAACAAAAAATCCACCGCATTACACGGTGGATTTTGGTATTTTGTGCCCTAAATCAGGTACCTACAGCGGATAGTGACGCGACAATTGGTGCTTATTAACTACTTGAAACCTCTTTCGATAAATGAAAAAAAGCCATGTTTAAATTCCGTAAACACCTTTTGAAAAGAGGAGGCTTCATCCATTAACCTTAAATGTTCCTGATAATACTCCTGATCTGCATCTTTTGAATCTTGCAGAATTTTAGCCAGCCGGCTTTCATGCTTCCTAAGTTTTTTATGAAGCAAATCCACTAGTTCCCCGTCATAATACGTAATCAGGTGCTGGTAATGGTCAATTTCTTTTTTGGATTCAACAGAACTCATTTTGGGTGCATGCTGATCGAGTAATTTTTGAAAGAATGCCAATTCTCTTTTCCAAAGATCTGTGGCCGACAGCCATTCCACGCTTTCGCGGTGCATATCCAGCAAACTGGGTTGAAGGATGAACTCTCCGGTTGGACTTGATAATGATTCCATGACAGTTATAGTTAGTGATTAAATGATCAGTAATACTTTGTGAAGTTTACCGTAGATAATCTCCAGAATCCATGACAGGAGTCACAAAAGTACTCTGATAATTATCATGATCAACCTGATCGGCATGGGCAAATAATTCCGGTCCAGGGAATTCTCAAATTACCACATTCACGATTTTACCAGGCACCACAATGACTTTTTTAGGCGTTTTGCCCTCTGTCCATTTAGCCAATGCTTCCGATGCCAATACCAGTTTTTCAATGTCTTCCTTTGGTGTATCGGATGCGAATTCCATTTTAGTCCTGACTTTTCCGTTGATGGAAATCGGATATTCAAAGGAGTTTTCTTTGAGGTACTCTTCATTGTAGACCGGAAATTGTGCTTTCACGATGGATTCCGTATGCCCAAGCTTTTCCCATAATTCTTCCGCTACGTGTGGAGCAAATGGTGAAACCGTAATCACCAGGGGTTCCAGTATGCTTCGCTTGTTACACTTCATGGCGCTTAACTCATTGGCGCAAATCATAAATTCACTTACAGAGGTATTGAAGGAAAAGTTATCGATATCCTTCTCAACTTTCTTAATGGTTTTGTGCAAGACTTTAAGTTCTTCGCGGGAAGGTTCTTCATTGCTCACTGTGAAATTTCCAGTAGTATCATGAAATAAATTCCAGAACCTGCGTAAGAATTTAAACACACCATCAATGCCGTTGGTATTCCAGGGTTTACTCAACTCAAGTGGTCCAAGAAACATTTCATACATGCGCAGCGTATCGGCACCATAATTGGAAACGATGTCATCTGGGTTCACCACATTGTGTTTCGACTTGGACATTTTCTCGACTTCCGGTCGCGTCTCAAAATATGTAGTTTCGGGCAAGCGCTCGTCATTAAAGTCTAGCCATTGTTTGTTACTCCAATGCCAATATCCCTCATCAGTAAATAAGATTGGTTTATAAGAAGGTTCTTCATTCGTCCATTTAATTGGGTCTAATTTATTAGAATCAATAAATTTTATCTTTGCATGATGCTGGTTTTCTGAGGTAAGGATAAAACTATTTGTAGATATGTCTTTATACTTAAATGATAGTACGGATGTTTTACTTACAT
>CAZCRJ010000048.1:0-3069 GCA_964501015.1 uncultured Roseivirgaceae bacterium
GATCATATGTTGTTAGGACAGTTTTAAAGATTCCATTAATTTAAACTTTTTAACCTGTGCCCTATGCAAGACGAAGCACTTCCCGTACGGTATTCACAAACCACCATTACCGAGCTGATGATTCCAGCCTATGCGAATTTTGGCGGCAAAATTCATGGGGGTATTTTACTTTCTCTGATGGATAAGGTGGCCTATGTGTGCGCCAGTAAACATTCCAGTACCTATTGTGTGACCGTTACCGTTGACCAGGTCGAGTTTCTTCAACCGGTAGAAGTGGGTGAACTGGTTTCGTTTCATGCCTCTGTCAATTACGTAGGTCGTTCTTCAATGGTTGTAGGTATCCGGGTAGAGGCGCTGAATGTTAAAACACATGCCATAAAACATACCAACTCATCCTTCTTTACCATGGTGGCTAAAGACGATAACGATAAACCAACCCCAGTGCCAAAATTAATCCTGGAAAATAAAGAAGAAGTAAAACGCTTCATTGAATCCATGCGCATGAAAGAAATCAAAAATGCTGTTCGTCATCAAATGGACGATGCCCGGTCGCACATTGAGGTTGATCGTGCTGCAGAATTACTCAAAAATGAACGCTGTATCCTGGCTTTATAAAAAATCACTTTATAACATTACGTATGAAAAAACTTCTGTACCTGATTCTGTTTATCAGCTTTATTTCCCCTGCCCAATACCCTGTAATTCTGACGCAACGCGAACAGGCAAAAGTAATTGACGACCTATTGGAAGATCGTCTGCGAACGGTATTGCCAAAACTAATGCGCAGAGAGGGCATTGACTTATGGGTGGTAATTAGTAGTGAATACAATGAAGATCCTGTCATCCGTACTTTTTTACCAGCCACCTGGTTTGCCGCACGCAGAACAACCATGCTCGTGATGGTTGATCACGGTGCCGATAAAGACATGGAATATCTGGCGGTATCGCGGTATGATGTCGGAAAAATCTTCAAACGCTCATGGGACCCGGACGCACAACCCGATCAATGGGCACAGTTGGGTAAAATCATCGCAGAACGCAATCCCAAAAAAATTGGGATTAATACATCTGATTATTATGGTCATGCCGATGGGCTTACGTACTCCCATCATGAAAAACTGGTGAAGGCGCTACCGAAAAAATTACAGAGCAATGTAGTCTCTGCTGAAAAACTGGCGGTGAGTTGGCTCGAGACTCGTACCGATCGCGAGATGATTATCTATCAGCAGATCTGCCGCATTGCCCATGACATTATCAAAGAGGGATTCTCTGATAAAGTAATACATCCCGGCATCACCACAACCGATGATGTTGTGTGGTGGTACCGTGAAAAAATCAAAGAACTAAAACTGGATACATGGTTTCAACCCAGCGTATCCATACAACGCAGTGAACCGGAGGCCATCTTCTCCAAACGCGCGCAGCCGTATGTTATTCTTCCGGGCGATTTACTCCATGTTGATTTCGGTATCACCTACCTGCGCTTAAATACCGACACCCAGCAACATGCCTACGTATTAAAGCCTGGAGAAATTGATGCGCCTGATGACCTTAAAAAAGCGCTGATCACCGGAAATAAGCTACAGGATTTTCTTACCGGAAATTTTGCAACTGGAAAAACAGGGAACCAGATATTAGCTGATACGCGAAAGCAAGCCATAGAACATGGTATAACGCCTTCCATCTATACACACCCTATCGGGTTTCATGGACATGCTGCCGGCACAACCATTGGCATGTGGGACATGCAGGGCGGAGTTCCCTACACCGGTGATTATCCCCTGCATTACAACACTGCCTACTCCATTGAGTTAAATGCAAAAGTGTTCATCAATGAATGGAAAAAAGATATTCTCATTCAATTGGAAGAAGACGGCTATTTTGATGAAACCGGCTTCCGGTATATTGACGGGCGCCAGCGTGACTTGCTGATCATACCCCGACCAACCGACATCAACCGGCAATAAGTTGTACAGTTACAATACGCTATGTTGAAAATTCTAAGAGGAATATATACTGCCTACGCCTTTCTGGCATTCGCTGTACTATTTCTTGTTTTCTTCATATTGTTTCTAATCCCCATACTTTTTCCACAACAACACAAGTTTGTAGGCAGGATTAACCGGTGGTGGGCCTATGTGTTGTTCACCTGCTTAGGCATGCCCTGGTCGGTTGAATACCGTGGTGTGTTTTCATCGAAACAGCAATACATGTTTTGTCCGAATCACTTTTCGTATGCCGATATACCGGTAATGGGCCTCAATAAAATCAACAGCATTTTTGTTGGGAAGAATGATATGGAATACATTCCTCTTTTCGGATTCATGTACCGGAAACTGCACATTACGGTAGACCGTGGAAATCTGAAAAGCCGGATCAATACGTTTAAAAAATCCCTGCGTGCCCTGGATGAAGGTAAAAGCCTTGTGATTTTCCCTGAAGGGGGAATGGTAATCACCACTAACCCTGTGATGGGGAAATTCAAAGACGGGGCTTTTCGGGCTGCTATTGAAAAACAAATTCCGGTAGTGCCCGTTACGCTTCCCAATAATTGGATAATTTTACCTCCGGATGAATTCCTGCTTCGGTGGAAGCCTGTGAAATTAATCTTTCATGAGCCCATCGACACAACGGGATTAACGCTTAAAGATGTAAACGCCTTAAAAGAAAAAGTTTACACAATTATTGACAGTGAACTTAAAAAGCATCTCGCATGAAAATCACCCGTGACGTACTCGATAAAATCGCTCACCTTGCCCGACTGGAAATTCAGGAACAGGATGCGGAAAAGGTCATGCAGGATATGACTGAAATTATTAACTGGGTTGAAAAACTAAAAGAAGTTAATACCGAAGGCGTAGAGCCACTCACCACCATGAGTCATGAAATAAATGCGTTACGCGAAGATGTAGTGGCTCCCCATCTCAATCATGAAAACGCATTGCGCGCTGCCCCATCAAAGGACGATGACTTTTTCAGGGTGCCAAAAGTATTGGATTAAATCAATTCCTGCCCATACCAAGCTATCGTGTTCCACAGTGCATGATTGCCATTCAGGAACACATAAAA
>CAZCRJ010000048.1:3079-10808 GCA_964501015.1 uncultured Roseivirgaceae bacterium
TGCCCGTACCCAGCTATCGTGTTTTCCATAGTACATGATTGCCATTCAGGAACACCTAAAAAACTAGTAGCTTGCCGCTGAGTTAAAAAAATTATGAAATCACTCTGGTTTTGGAAAAGCTGGTCGACCGATTACCGTGTATTAGGCAATGCCTTGGTATTCTTGTTTGTTGGCGCACTACTCTTTCTTTGGTATAGTTACTGGAAAGGACCCGACCAGGTTATCGGCTGGGAGACTTTCGAACAACAGACCACGCAGGAGACGGTAAGCCACACGTTTGACGTTGGCAACTTTGAATTCTCTGTACCTATTGAATCCTACCTTACCTTCCAATACTTCAACGGCAACACCCTGGAGCCAAACGTCACTGCATCCTATATTTTTGTATTTGGTCTGGTGTTGTGCAGTTTGATCCTGCTATGCATCATTACTACCCTGGAGCGTTTCTGGTTTTTTGTTGGCATAGCGTTATTCATCCTATTCATGGTGAGCTTGCGCTTAGAGGTTTTACGTCTCTTCACCATCGGTGGAAGAACGATACCCATTGTCATTATCACCCTCTATGTGCTGGTCAGCTTTTATTTTAATTCTATAAGGTCATCCACACCTTTTTTATTGCGACTGATTATCTTCAGCAGCATAACCACCATCATCGCATTGATTATCCACTTTTTTTCCGGAGTTGGCTATCCCTTCCTTCACTTGGCAGTCACAGGCTATTTACCGGGCCTCATTCTTTCAGTAATTTTTATCCTGATGATCGCTCATGAAATCATGGCGTCATTTGTATACATCACCAGCACAGCTACATCATCCACTAAAAGTTTGCGTCATTACTTGTTCATCACGGTAATCTACCTGGGGAATCTGCTGATTGCCTACCTTCACGAGGCCAGAATTATCGACTGGAATTTCGTATTCATCAACCTCTACCTGTTGCTCTCCATTTCGGCCATACTGGGTATTTGGGGGTTCCGGCAGCGCGAAGTGTTGTATGAAAACATCACCCGGTTTAATCCTTTTGGCGCCTATTTCATTGCATCCCTGGCCGTCATCACCTTCCTGACCACCGCGATGTTGTTGGGCAATCACAACGACCCTGCTCTTAAAATTATTCGTGATGTCATCATCTTCAGTCATCTGGGTTACGGCATTATTTTCTTCATCTACGTGGTGTCGAATTTTTTGATCATGATGGCAGAAAATCTTTCCGCGTATAAAGTACTGTACAAACCTACGCGCATGCCGTACTTCACCTTTCGATTTGCCGGACTGATTGCCACCATGGCGTTTGTTTTTTACTCCAACTGGCGCGAGTATGTGTATCATGGCATGTCGGGATTTTATAACCAACTGGGTGATCTTTACGCATTACTGGATGAGAAAACTTTTGCCGAAGCATATTATCAGCAGGGCAAAATGTATGGCTTTCAAAACAACCGATCGAATTACATTCTGGGTATGCAGGAAGCCCATGCCAATAACTTTAAAAAAGCCCATCAGCAGTATGATCTGGCCAATGGAAAACGGCCAACGGAATATTCTCTTGTCAATAAGGGAAATTTGTTTCTTATTGAGGGCCGCTACTTCGAGGGGATTACTTCTTTTAGAAAGTCGTTGAACATCTTTCCATCGTCAGGGGAAATTCAGAACAACCTTGGATTTGCCTACTCCAAAATTCACAAGCTGGATTCTTCATTAGTGTTGCTTGACCAGGCCCGGAGAAATAAAGATTCAAAGACCATTGCCGAAACGAACTTCATTGGCCTTATCGGAAAAGAATACCTTCCGGTAAATGCTGATTCCCTTTTGCATTCGTTTGGTGCATCATCCCCTCTGGCTATCAGCAATGCGCTTGCCGTGGCAACACTTCAACGCCAGGCATTTACCCGGGAGGTTAACCCGCTTACTTCTCCACTTGATCTGGCATCCGCTACGCTGCTTAATAATTATCTTGTGTACCATCTTAAAACCCTGGATACCGCAACAGTGAATGCAGCGTATCGTATTGTTTCCGATTCCATCAATCAGGATTACAGCGAAGCCATTAAAGCATCCATTGCCCAAGCGTATTACCATCAGAACAACATTTACAAAGCGCTTGAAACGATGTCTGAACTTGCCTTTCTCAGCCAGATTATGCAGGGGAAGTTTAATTACATTGCAGGGCTCTGGGCACTGGAGCAAGGATGTCCTGAACTCGCTATCAGTTATTTTGACTATGCTGTGCTATTCGATTACAAAGAAGCACGGTTGTACAACACTATTGCATTAGCAGAGGCCGGCAACTTAACCCGGGCATTGAGTGAAGCCGATTCGCTAGTGATAAACTCCGATGAAACTATCCGGGAAATCGGACAACAACTCAAAAAAATCATAACACTCCCGGTTGCTGAACTGCAATCCCTTAATGACCTGGAAAAATATCAATTTTGCCGCTACCGGATTACCAGTAAAGACACCGCGTTATTTAACCGTGTTGTACCAACCTTTCAAAACAACAATTATAAAGCATCCGCATTGCTTGAAATGAGCGAGCGCCAGTTCGATATGAACAACATTCCACCAGCCTTATATTATGTAAAAAAAATAGAGAATATACCGGTCACGGATCCGGTACTGATAGAAAAAGTAAAACATTACGAATTGATTCTGCTTGCTTCAACGGGAAACCTTAGTGCGCTGGCCAAAAAAATTAATGAGGGCATTTCTTTTACGCGCGAACAGGAACTTGAAAAACTTTTATTCCAGGCATTAATAAGTGAAGCCAGTGGAGATACCCTCACTGCCGAACGCAATTTTTCCATTCTGGCCAGCTATAATCCATTTTTTGAAGAAGGCATTATTGCTGCAGCACGGTACTTCAAAAAACATTCGCCTGATGATATGCGTGCTTATGCCTTGCTGGCCAATGCGGTGCACATCAACACCACTTCTTACCGATTATGGCTGGCGTATATTAATGAGGCCTTAAGTGTAGGCTTTGATACTCAGGCTGCCGATGCTATGCAGCTGGCGGAGGAAGTGAAGAAACAGAAATAACGTAAACTGAAATTGCTTTGTGTTAGGATACTTTGTGGGTATCTACACGCTTAGCAGGTTTGCGCTTAAAGTGCTTCTTTACTTTACCCTTAGTCTTCTTTTCAATTTGCTTTTCCTTTTTGGAGAGGTTGATATTTTCCCGAATGGTTTTCCAGTAATCAGGTCCATAATCCACCAAAATTTCGGAGCCCTTCTTGATTTCCTTCTTTGATTCAATATATGCCTTCAGCCCATCGGTTATGTAATCGCAATTATTAGTTATACCCTTAATGCGGGTTAATCCTTTGGCATCGTTGGCATAGCGAGCCAGGTGTTGTGGTGTGGGTAACGCATCAATAACATGGTACCGCTTTATATAAAAGATATATCCATTCTTTCCATCATCATGCTTTACATACTTCCATTCGGTGATCTTACCTTTGTATTGTACAATGCGAACACCTTTTGGGATATCAACTTTTGTGAACAAACCCTTACCGGCATTGGGTAATTTCGATTTCTTAACGTACAGATGTTTCTCGTAAAGTGCCATAAATCAATCAGTCAGAAGGGCGCGAAGATAGGGGAAATTGTGATGTACTAAAATTAATTTGAATCCATGGGTTTCTTCCTGAAGTCCAGGTTATGAAAAACAAAAAGGCGGATGGCGTGGGTATTGATAAAGTCTGTTCCGGATGGTCGCTCCAGGAAAACATTCAGGTAGCCTAAATGAGCGTTTAAACTTTTCGTGAACTGATAGCCAAATCCTACAAAAAAACGGTTTTGATCAAAGTAGTTGTTCACGATCTCCTCACCAAAATTAATCATGAGCTCATCACTAACGAATATAAACGGTGTTTTGGGCTGCACCCCGCCATGCTTGAGCGGAATAGTGAAGGACATGTTGTAGCGGATCCGGTAATTGAACTGGTAGTCGTCAGAAACCTGGCCATCAACAAGCTGTTCTTTAAAGCGTTCTTCCAGCCGCAGGTATTGCATCATGTTAAAATATCGCTTTTTATCAAACCATTGAATCTGCTGCCATGGACGGTGTTCATTCAAATTTGGAACGCCATCTTCACCTGAAAAAAGAGTGGTAAACGCATAACCGGCAGAAAGCCTTACATTGTCGTGCAGGTAATATACATACCCAAGGCGGAAAATATCCTGGTTCATCCGTTCGGCAAAGTCATCGGTAAACCGGAAATGAACATCCAGCCAAAGTCCGGATTTTTTGGTTAGTCGTGTTTGGTTAAAATATGCTAACCACGTCTGTTCACTGGTGATTACATTCTTATCCTGAGTAAATCCTACACAGGGTACTAACAGACACAGACAAGTCACAAAAATCTTCTTTACCGGAATCATCACACAAGTGTCTGAACGGAAATGCAGAATTACAAATGAATTCGGTTTATCGGTTCAATTATCGTGGTAGCGGGAATCAAGATATTTAGTACGGATTACAAAACCAGGTCAATACTTTTAGTCAAGGACTAGAGCAATAGAGGCCAATTATTAACCCTTTTTCCTGGGATCGCTTATTGTAAATACACGGGAAATGTTGAACCCAAAATGAATTTCCCCACTAAAGAAATCGCCCGTTGTTTGGGTTATGAACGTGCGCTCTGTCATACCCGTTGAGTTTGTAAAATGCAACTGAAAAACATGCCCCCCGGTTTCAATGTCAAAGCCAATGGCGAGTGAATTGGTTGTTTCCGGAAATTTATAATCCGGTAACTGGTAATAATATTCCAGGTTAAGACTAACCCGCTTGCTTAATTTAACACGACCACCGGCCCCAATAGCAAGCATGTCATTGGGTATTTCTCCTGTGCCCGGCACCAGGTTGTAATGAACCAACGTGGGCATTACCTGTAACGAAATACTTTCACTGAATTTACGGCCGATTAAAAGCTGATGCGTGAAATACATTTTTGACGTCTCCAGATTAACGCGATTGGGGTCTTCAAATTTTTCGCCTTTGTAGTTCATTGACCCCATAATGTTGAGCGTAATGGGCATTTTTTTTGCGCCCGATGATTGCCTCAGAATTTTAAACTTTGCGAAACCGTCTGTTTGCTTTTGATAGGTGCTCCTGCCAATACCTATCATTAACCGATTCCCAATACCATAATCAAATCCTAGCCGGGTGGTGGCATTATCCAGGCCAAAAAAGTCGTACAAACCAGAATTAATATAGCCAAACCGGTGAGAAATTCTGAAGTCGAGTACCCCTCCCGCCACATTTTCTACAGAGTGACCATTAATCAGCCGCGTTGTTTTAAAGGTTGCCGTTGTATATTCCGGCTTATCAGACTTTGTCTCTTCCTCGAGCATGCGTAATAAATCATCCTGTCCGTAAAGCGAAAGCGTTAACAGGAAAAACAGTACAGCAAAACTTCTGCTACTTACTTTCATTTTTTGGGCTCATACAGGCAGTTCACTTTTACTTCAATCGTTTCGGAAATCTTATCAGCAACCAGCGAAGGTATTTTAATTTCGAAATCAGCCAATTTCAATGTAAAGGTTGATGCAACCGTGACTTTGTCACCCGCAACTTCTATTATCCCACTTGAGGTCAATGGTTGTTTAACGCCATGTATTGTCATTTCCCCCTCCACTTTTGCTGCATATTTTCCGTTCTTTGAAAAATTGATTTCACCGGGATTAACAATTTTTCCACTGAAGGTTGCTTTAGGAAATTTTGTTGACTCCATATAGTTTTCATTAAAATGCTCTTCCATTAACGCCTTTTCAAAACGAAAACTTTTTATCAGTACAGCATAAGCAACCTCAGCGGTTTGCGTATTGAGCATACTGGTTACTTCATTGTTCACCGCATCTATATTTTCCATCGGTGTTTTGGAATAAAAACTGATCTGACCTGTGCGGGTCATCAATATTGATTGTGCTAATGCATCAGTTGCCATCACGACAAGGAAGATGATTACTAAATTTTTCATAGGTACTGCGTTTTTAATTATTGAGTGATCCAGCCGCGATCCAATCGGCAATTTTCAGAATGTCGCACGCTGAGAGTTTACTGCTGTTTTTTGGCATGGGAGAATACCCACTGGTGTGTCGAATGCTTCCCATTAAACTGCCATTTGCAACATAAATCAATACGTTATCATAGGTATCTAATTTTATGTTTGCAGAAGGGAATGAACCACTGTGACAATTATTGCACCGCGCATTCAGAATCGGAAGCACATCTGCACTAAAAGAAGGAGTGGTAGATGGCGTACAGGTTGATGAGCCGGGGTATAATATACCTTCCTTATCATAATAGCATTGGTTAAGGAAAATCATTAGAAGAACAAAAGGAATACTGCGTTTCATACTACTTCCAATCAATTGTTCAGCGCCCCCGCATTTATCCAATTCTGGACTTTAGTTATTTCACACTCCGAGAGTTTACCTCCCTGTGGCATGGGTACAAATCCTGATGAATGGGTAATGGACCCTAATAATTTCCCATTGGTAACCTGGATTTTCACATTGTAGTACCCTACCAAATTGATATTTCCTCCCAGGAATCCGGGCTTGTGACAACCTACACATGAGTTATTAAGGAGTACTTCGATATCTTCTGAATACTTGAATTTCGTGTCATCACAGGAACAATTACAATTCACGGTGTTTTTTGCACCCTGGTTGATCCACGCTTTAATGGCATCTTTCTGAGCCTGGGAAAGCGGGTCGTCTGGTGGCATCTGGTCATCCCCAGATTTAAACAGTACTTCATACAGTTTACTGTCGTTGGCATCACCCGGCTTAACTCCCTTTCTCATAATATTAACATAACTGTTCAGCACATAGCCATCTTCGCGGGTTACTGCATCATGACAGCCCTCCCTTGCACAGGAAGAAAGAAAAATGGGAAGAACATTGCTCTCAAAACAAACTTCACCACCAGGGGTACATCCCGGAATATTGGGTTGTCCGTTGTTTATCGAATCCAGATCAAGGAACGGATCATGGACACATGCGTCAGTACTAACTATAAGCAAACTAATGATCAAGCCATTGAACAGAAGAGCGTGTTTACGTATCATGAATATTTACATTATTCAACTATTTTACAGGACGTCAGCACCACATCGGAGAGATATCCTTTACAAAATCCCTTGATGGTTACTGATTCCCCTATATCCAAAGCATCGACTGATTGATCCAATGTGCAACTTATTCCAAACAATGGGTCATTGGTTTCCAGGTATATGACCTGCTTGCCGTCCTGGTTAATAGATATAGAAGAAACTATTCCATCAACCTCCAGAACTTTATCGAGGTAGGCTAAATTTGCTGCTGCTTCATCGCGTATAAAACTTTCTAATAAGGCATCAGCCTTAATGGCTATTCCGGGTTCATCGCCAAGTTTTCGATGAGGCTTGTTGTACACTTTATACCCAATGAAAGCAGCTATCAGAACTGCCAAAAGACCAACAATTAATGTCTTTTTCATACAGGTACCTTGAGCAGGATCTTTGCTAAGGAGATCTAAAATTCCAAATCTCCCTTTAGTCTTTTGGTGACAATTGTCACCAAAAGACTGGATTTATATCATTCAAACGAAATACTGTACTACTAGTGTATGGGGAAAAGGTACTGTTCAGAAAAGCAGCGGTCAATGGACTATAAACCCGACCAAAGTAGATTTACCAAAGTTATTTGGAGAAGCTAAAAGTATGACTTTCATCAC
>CAZCRJ010000049.1:0-3469 GCA_964501015.1 uncultured Roseivirgaceae bacterium
TTTCCGTAGGCCGATTGAATCTGGTTGCGGGCACCCTGTTGTGCTTCATCCGAAAGATTCACCGAGTCGGTACGCATGTAACTGATCTTACCGGCTTCATAAAGCTTCTGCGCCACCATCATGGTTTGCGTAACGGAGAAATTAAGTTTGCGTGAAGCTTCCTGTTGTAAGGTGGATGTAGTAAACGGAGGAGCCGGTGTTCGCTTCAGTGGTTTGGTTTGCAAATCACCAATGGCGTAGGCTGCACCCTTGCACGACTCGAGAAATTTCAGGGCCTCCTCTTCGGTTTCAAATCGTTCAGGAAGTTCTGCCTGAAGTTGCTTGCCCTTGCCTAAATCAAATTGTGCTGTTATACGAAACGATGTCTTCGTTTTAAAATCCGTGATCTCCCGTTCGCGGTCAACTACAAGACGCACAGCTACAGACTGTACACGGCCTGCAGACAGGCCTGTCTTAATTTTCTTCCAGAGAATGGGTGACAACTCATATCCCACCAACCGGTCTAACACTCTGCGTGCCTGCTGTGCATTCACCAGATCAACATCAATACCCCTTGGATTTTCAATCGCATTCAGTATGGCTTTCTTTGTGATCTCGGTAAAAACAATTCTCCTGATCTTATCATCGTTTAGATCGAGGGCTTCTTTTAAATGCCAGGCAATGGCTTCTCCTTCGCGGTCTTCATCACTTGCCAGGTACACCATCTCTGAGTCATTGGCCAGCTTTTTCAATTTGGAAATAATTTCCTTTTTATCCGGACTTACTTCATACGTTGGAAGAAACTTATTCTCAACATCAATCGCTCCATTACCCTTTGGTAAATCGCGAACATGCCCCATGCTGGAAGCGACCTTGAAATCCTTTCCAAGATACCCTTCAATGGTTTTTGCTTTCGCAGGAGATTCTACAATTACCAGATTTTTTCCCATATCATCACTTCAGTCAAAGGCCCCAAATATCTGCAAATTTTTAAAAAATCAAATTTAGTATCGGATTAATGGCCCGTTATCCATGGTGAATTCAATGCGTAATGCTATAGTGCACAGTGTATTACATGCACCTCGAATTCGTTTAGTAAATCAACGAATACTTAGGCCACAAGTCAGATAAAGAATAATATCTTCGTGTATGATCATTGCTGAAGTCTTAACAATCAGCACAGTAATAAAGTTGTTAATAATTTTTTTTGACTGGCATTAACTGATACAAATTGTAGCGATCTAAAGCATTTACCACATCTCTGCAGTATAAATTCGTTTAGGATTCGAAACCCAAAATGACTTTCTTCCCTTTTACGTTTATTTCCCTATTTTTAGCCGGTTAAAAATATCACCGAACCGCCATGAGTGAAAAAATTGCCTATCTGGCCAACGAAATCTATACACCCGTTGCCTTCCTGCTAATATTGGGTGGACTTTTCTTTCTGGTGTATTCGCGGTTCGTTCAATACAAGTATTTTAAACATGCCATCAATATACTCCGTGGAAAATACGCTAATGCTAATGATCCCGGACAGATAAATGCTTACCAGGCACTTTCTACTGCGCTAGCATCAACCGTTGGCATGGGCAATATTGCCGGTGTGGCAGCGGCCATTTCCATTGGCGGACCGGGTGCATTGTTTTGGATGTGGATGACTGCGCTGGTAGGTATGTCGACAAACTTCTTTACCAGCACGCTGGCGATTATGTATCGTGGAAAAGATTCAGAAGGTGTTATTCAAGGCGGACCAATGTACGTTATACGTGAGGCACTGGGAAAAAAATGGCAACCCCTCGCCTATTTATTCAGCATCTGCACTCTGGTTGGATGTCTGCCGATTTTCCAGGCCAATCAACTCACGCAAGCCATTGTTGACATCGGTATAACTTCTGAAGAGATTAAATCGGCAACCTTCACCCTTCTTGGATTTGTGATCAGCACACCAAAATTTATTATTGGTGTAACCATTATGTTCTTTGCGGGTATCGTTATCCTGGGGGGCATTCAACGTATTGGAAACTGGGCAGGAAAAATGGTGCCCATGATGATCGTGATTTATTTTCTCTCCGTGTTCAGCATTTTGATTATGCACATTACTGATATCCCACATTATTTCTGGATGATCATCAAAGATGCCTTCGCAGCAGAACATTATCATGGTAATCCGGCATTGGGTGGTATTGTTGGCGGATTGATCATAGCGGGTGTACGAAGAGCTTCCTTCTCCAATGAGGCCGGTATCGGTACTGCCCCGCTTGCCTTGGGCGCATCGAAAAGCAAGGAGCCTATTCGCGAAGGCCTGGTTTCCATGTTGAGTCCTGCGATTGACACATTAATTGTTTGCACGTTAACTGCATTAGCCATTCTTGCTACCGGAGTATGGCAGACTTCTGGTGCCAGTGGTGTTACCATGACATCGATGGCCTTTCAAACCGCCATGCCTGGATTTGGACAATATATTTTGCTGATGTGTGCGTTCTTCTTTGCTGTTACCTCTGTTTTTTCGTACAGCTATTATGGAAGCAAGACGCTCTCTTTTTTGCTTGGTGTAAAAGCCAGCAAGTGGTACAATTATTTCTACCTGATCACCATTGTATTGGGCGCTATCGCATCCATGCAGGATATCATGAACATCATTGATATCGCCTATGCCCTGATGGCCATCCCAACTATGTTATCCGGTTTTGCACTGGCCCCGAAAGTGATGACGGAAGCAAGGCGGTATTTTGCTGCATTAAAGGTGAAGGAAGGGTAATGTCTTATGGGCACCCGTATTTGGTATTCCTAGCAGATCAATTAGTGGTCACTTCCACCGGAATCGTTGCCTTGAAGTCAAACAAGCCTCTGTCTTTAATAGCCTCTGCAACTTTGTGGGGTACATATTTTTCCCAGCCATTCTCTCCTTTGCGAATCAACTCCAATACATTGTCCGAAACGATGTGTAGGTTCTTAACGTTGGCATCGCCAATATTTTCCAGCTTGTTGTTATCCATCAGGTACCGGAATAAATTTTTGAGGTTATCCGGAAGGTCCGCTTCAAAATTTTCCAATGTCATCACTGTTGACGAATCTTTCGACAGCGCAGGGTAGATGTATAACTTCACATTTGTACCAAACAACGATGCAAAACATTCCAGAATACCGCCACGGGTATTGCTGTAGGTTTTCTCATCGAATACTTTCTGCAGTGCATTGATGCCGAGGATAATGCCAATTTTTTTACCACGGGTGATGCGGGAGAGATAATCCACCAGCCTGTAATATTCAAAGTAATTCGAGATCAGAACATTTTGCCCGAGGGAACAGATGATATCAGCACGATAAAGAAAATCCTTTTCATCAATGGTACCATCTGCGCTGAGATCATTCAGTGTAAGCTCAGTAAGAACAACAATGTTGGAACGTTCAACATCCGGTTCGCGCTTGTAGTGTCTCCGCGCAGCCAATAGCATATCCACATTGACGTGTGTAGGCGGACGAAACCGTC
>CAZCRJ010000049.1:3479-7964 GCA_964501015.1 uncultured Roseivirgaceae bacterium
ACATTCTTTTTATACAATTCATCGGAAGGCTGCATCACTTGCCCATTGGCCCCAAACATGGCAGCTTTAGTAAAACCGTTCTTCACCAGTTTAAGGGCCATCAGCCGGTTATCCACATGCTTGAAATCCGGACCGGTTATCCGGAACATATCAATCTCAATTCGCTTACCGGCAAGTCCATCCAATAACGACATCAGAATTTCTTCCGGATCAGTGTAAAACATGGAGGCATAAATCAAGTTAACACCTGCCACACCCAATGCATATTGCTGTTGCAGCGGGTCGTTGTCATGCATTTTAACATGTATCACACAATCATTATAGTCACCTTTGGGGTTTAACTGAAACCGCAAACCAATCCATCCGTGTGCCTGATTGGTGCGATCAAAATTCAGCACTTCAACGGTATCCGCGAAAGCGAAAAACCGTGTATCCTCAATGCGGTGAGGCAACCGCTCAGAAAGCAAATCAAATTCGTGATCAAGCATTTTGATCAGCCGTGGCTCACACACATACCGTTCACAATAGCCATAGATGGCATCGCTGAACTTCATATCGTAGGCAGAAATTGTTTTGGCAATGGTACCAGAAGCACCTCCGGCCTTGAAGAAATTGGCTGCTACCTCCTGCCCTGCTCCGATTTCGGCAAAGGATCCGTAAATATCTTTTCTGAGATTTATACGAAGTGCCTTTTCCTGAGTCGTTAATTTTCTGAAATCTTCCATATGCGTACCAATGCCAGTGGCATTCCTTGAGGTCTTGCTCTATATGTAACTAGTGCCTCAAAGGTAAGCAACCTCCTCGGAAGACATCAATTGCAAGTCGCCTTTTTTGATAATTAACCTTTAAGGTCTATTTTTCGAGTTAGACTCTTTACCACATGAATACACGGGGAGGTTTTTCAAGCAGAATAGGATTTATACTGGCGGCTGCCGGATCGGCTGTTGGGCTAGGAAATATTTGGAAGTTCCCATATGAAGTCGGTGAAAACGGAGGAGCAGCCTTTCTTGTTATTTACCTGGCATTAACATTCCTGCTTTGCTATCCTATAATGGTGGGTGAGATTGCTATTGGCCGAAAGGTTGGCGCGGATGCCTACGGATCGTATAAGAAATTGGGCGGCAAGCGCTGGGGGTATCTCGGCTTGTATGGAATTCTTTGTGGTATCATGATCCTCTCCTTTTATAATGTTGTAGCCGGATGGGCGTTTGGTTACTTCATCGAAATTTCCTTCAGCGACTTGCTGCAAGAGGATAACTTTGGCGCCTTCTTCGGCCGCTATGTAATGGATTTTTGGGACAACCTGATCTTTTCCCTGTGCTTTATGATCATAACAGCCTTTATTGTAGTAAAAGGTGTACAAAAGGGAATTGAAAAGGCATCCAAAATTATGATGCCCACACTCTTCATCATTTTGATAGCACTCATTACGTATAGCTTAACCTTGCCCAATGCCATGGATGGCATTCGGTTCTATTTATTTCCCGATTTCAGTGAAATCAGCCTTCAGACTTTATACTCTGCGATGGGACAGGCCTTTTTCTCGCTTTCCCTGGGCATGGGGGCGTTGATTACATATGGTTCCTATGTTGATAAGAATCAGAATGTACTGAAGTCAGCAGCGTCTATCACCATACTTGATATTACAGTAGCCTTTCTGGCTGGTTTACTGATTTTCCCCCTTGTATTTTCCCAGGGGCAGTCACCAGAACAGGGTCCTGCGCTGGTGTTTGTTGTCTTGCCCGGAATATTTCAGGCGATGGGTCCTTTGCTGGGAAAAATTATAGGGGGAGGCTTCTTCCTTCTTCTTTGTTTTGCGGCACTTACTTCAACAATCAGTTTGCTGGAGGTACCGGTTGCCTACCTGGTGGATGAGAAAAAAATTCCGCGGAAAGCGGGCGTGTGGGCATTAGCTGCTTTGGTATTTATCCTGGGCCTTCCCAGTATGCTTTCGCAAGGAGCAGTTAAAATGTTCTCCTCCCTCTCCTTTTACAACGGTAAGTCGGCATTGGATTTTGTTAGTGAAGTGTTCTCCGACATCAGCTTACCCCTTGGCGGATGTTTGATGACGATTTTTATTGCCACCCGGTGGGGCACACATAAAATGTCAGATGAACTGGCGCTGGGTAATCCAGAATATAAGAATTCGTTTTTCGAGAAGTATATAAACTTCACCATCCGGTATGTATGTCCCTTCTTGTTGGGCATATTTTCAATCCTGATCATACTGGATAAGTTTTTCGGTCTGGATAATGTTTTCTGATGCCCGGCAGTCTAATAGAATAAATGAGTGAATGGATAAGTAAGCATACGGTATTTTTAAACTGGATTCAGCAACGGCTCAGTGAACGCCAGTTTTTTATTCTCTCCAGTATACTGGTTGGTTTTACTGCAGGGATTGCGGCTGTCGTGCTGAAAACGTTGGTGCACTTTATCTACTCATCGGTAACGCGCGATTTCTCCCTTCCCTTTCAATTTTCCATTTACATATTCCTACCTTTTTTCGGGTTGCTTCTCTCGGTTTTCTATGTTCAGAGATTTCACAAGGGTGCCTTTGATAAAGGGACGTATTTTGTCTTGTATTCCATTACACGCAAATCCAGTTTGATGGCCCCCTTTCACATGTTTGCTCATGTGATCACCAGCGCCATCACGATTGGTTTCGGAGGATCTTCCGGATTGGAGGCACCCATCGCAACAACGGGTTCTGCCATCGGATCCAATTATGCCAGAACCTACCACCTGAACTACCGCCAGCGTACACTATTGCTTTCATGCGGAGCATCAGCAGGAATTGCCGCTGCGTTTAATGCACCCATTGCCGGGGTGTTGTTTGCTATAGAAGTTCTGCTTTTGGACATCAGTGCTACTGCTTTTATTCCCCTGATCATTGCTGCTGCTACCGGTGCATTATGCTCCAATATAATATTGAGTGAAGACATCCTTTTGTCGTTCAAATCTCAATTGCCATTTGATTTTTATAACGTTCCCTATTACATTTTTATGGGAATTTTTGCCGGCCTGATCAGCACGTACTATTCCCGCTCATTTCTTAGCGTAGATGCGTGGTTTGCAAAGCGGAAAAACCCGTACACCAAAGCAATTATTGGGGGTGCCATTCTGGCGGTACTCATACTGCTTTTTCCGCCCTTGTTTGGGGAAGGCTATTCCAGTGTTATCGCCCTTTCGGAGCAAAATACTCAAACGCTTTTCAGTACCAGTGTGTTGCAGGATTTTATCACCAATGAATGGATCATTCTGTTTTTTATCGGAGCCATAATGCTGGTGAAAGCGTTTGCTGTAGGCGCCACCATTTCCAGCGGTGGCAATGGTGGAAATTTTGCTCCTTCCCTTATGACAGGTGCGTTTCTTGGATTTTTCTTTTCGCGTGCGGTCAACCTTGCAGGGATTGGAAAGATACCGGAGAGTAACTTTACCCTGGTGGCTATGGCCGGAGTACTAAGTGGTGTGCTGCATGCACCACTTACCGCGATATTTCTTATTGCTGAAATTACCGGTGGGTACGAGTTGATGATTCCACTAATGCTGGTTGCATCGATCAGCTATACCGTGTCGAAATACCTGGCGCCACAATCCATTGAAAGTAAAAAACTAGCTGAGCTTGGGGCAGAACTTATTCACGATCGGGATAAAAAAATATTGTCTGACATATCCCTGAGTAACCTTCTCGAAAAGAATTTTCAATCCATACCCGATACTGCAACCCTTCGCGATCTTATTGCTGTAATTGAGAAGACAACGCGAAATATTTTTCCGGTAGTAACCAGTGAAGGAAAACTGGTGGGCGTGATTGAACTCAATGCCGTACGTGATATTATGTTCAATACCGAAATGTATGATCAGGTACTAGTAAAAGAGCTCATGCGTAAGCCACCGGCAACTATTGAAGAGAGTGAATCTATGGATGATGTAATGAAGAAGTTCGATTCCACCAACTCATGGAATTTGCCGGTCACCCGAAAAGGGCAGTACATTGGCTTTATCTCCAAGTCGACTATCTTCAACAAGTACCGAAGCGAGCTGATCGAGAAATCAGTTCATTAATACAAACTAATTAGTCTACCCAATCCGCTACAAATAAATTGGTATCACGGGTGCCACCGTTATTCCGGTTAGAGGAGAAAATAATTTTCTTCCCATCGTACGAAAACATAGGAAAGGAATCGAAAACCTCATCAAAGGTAATTTGCTCCAGTCCAGTGCCATCTTCATTGATCATGAACAAATTGAACTTGAAACCACGGTCGTTATGGTGGTTGGAAGAAAAAATAATTTTCTTACCAGAGGGATGATAGAACGGAGCCCAGTTAGCCTTTCCTAAATTCGTTATCTGGCGAAGATCGGAACCATCAACGTTGCAAATAAAAATTTCCATTGCAGTGGGGGCAACAAGTCCCATTGCAAGGTTATCCTTATACTCTTTAATATCTTCCGGTGTTTTCGGACGGGAGGCGCGGAAAACCA
>CAZCRJ010000049.1:7974-10363 GCA_964501015.1 uncultured Roseivirgaceae bacterium
GGTGAAAAGAACGCACCACCATCATACCCAAGGTCGAAGGTGATTTGCTTCACATCACTTCCATCGATGTTCATCGTATACAAATCAAGGTCACCATTGCGGGTTGAGGTGAACACAATTTTATCACCCTTCGGGGAAACAGTTGCTTCAGCATCGTAGGCAACCTCATTGGTCAGCTGTTTCAGGATATTTCCTTTTAGGTCGGCAACAAATATATCGTAGGTCGGAAAGATTGGCCATAAGTATTTTCCTCCGGGTACGCGTTCAGGATCTTCCGGGCATGCTTCTCCACCTAAATGTGTAGATGCATAAACAATTGTTGAATCTCCGGGTAAAAAATAGGAACAAGTGGTTCGGCCTTTGCCTGTGCTAATCATGACCGGTATCGTGTTCTGTAAATCATCCTGTCCGACAGTAGTGTAAAACATTTGGTCACATTCCACACCCCAGGCTTTATTGTTCGATTGAAAGGTAAGTTTGGTGTTGTCAAAACTCCAGTAAGCTTCAGCATTATCACCTCCGAAGGTTAACTGACGAAGATTTTTGAAATATTTCTCCTGCTCATATTTCAAGGTATCAGCATATTCTTCAACAACTGCTGTTTCCTTTTTACCGGCACATGAAATCGCTGCTGTGAGTATGGTAAGAATAAAAAGTCTGTAAAGCATAAGTAGGGGTTTTACTAAGGGCGCAAAAATAGCATATTCAGGCAGTTTAAAAATACCTTTATACGAAATGAAAATACCCTTGAGATTCAGTACACCGTCAGGAGTTAGTTCCTTCTTCTTTTAGTGCTCTGCGAAGAATTTTGCCAACATTGGTCTTGGGCAACTCTTCTCTGAATTCGTAATGTTTGGGCACTTTATAATTGGTAAGATTCTCACGCGCATATTTTTTTACTTCTTCTGCTGTAAGCGAGGCTTCGCGCTTTACTACAAAAACCTTAATCGCTTCACCGGCTTTTTCATCCGGTACACCGACAGCAGCAACTTCCAGAATTTTTGGATGACCTGCCAATACGTTTTCTATTTCATTGGGATAAACATTAAATCCGGAAACCATTATCATATCCTTTTTGCGGTCTACGATTTTAAAGAATCCATCCTTATCCATAATCCCGATATCCCCTGTCCGGAACCATCCGCTTGGAAAGAAGACGCCTGTATTATCTTTCTTCCAGTAGCCAGACATAACCTGCGGGCCTCGGGCACAAATTTCCCCGGTTTCTCCCTGTGGTAAGAGGTTACCATCATCATCAAATATTCCAACCTCTGTGCTGGGCATAGGCAAACCAATCGATCCCATGCGATGTGTACCGTCAAGCGGATTGCAACACAAAACTGGTGATGTTTCGCTTAATCCATACCCTTCTACCAAAGGTTTGCCGGTAACCGACTCCCACTTTTTGGCCACTACATCCTGAACGGCCATTCCACCGCCAACAGCTCCTTTCAGATGGGAGAAATCCAGTTTATCAAAATCCGGATTGTTCAGCAAGCCATTGAATAACGTATTGACACCCGTGATGATCGTGAACTTATGCTTGCGCAGTTCCTTAACGAATCCGGGCATATCGCGTGGGTTAGTAATGAGCACACTCTTAGCGCCAACACTAAACATGAGCACACCATTTACGGTTAGGGCGAAAATATGATACATCGGAATAGCCGTTATAATCACTTCCTGCTCTCCTGGAAACTGCTTAAGAAATGGTTGAAACCAATTGGTGATCATGGAATTGTGCGCCACAATATTTCCATGCGAAAGTTGAGCGCCTTTGGATACACCGGTTGTACCACCGGTATATTGCAAAACCGCAATATCATCATTGATGATGGTGGGATGCGTGAGGCTTAGCGATCCCCCTTTTTTAAGTGCAGTATTGAAGGAAACGGCACCGGGTAATGAATATTCCGGTACCATTTTCTTGATTTTCTTTACTACGAAATTGACGATCAAGCCCTTTAATGTTCCAAGCATATCCCCAAGTTCAGTGATGATAACATGCTCAATAGAAGTGTTGGCAATTATCTTCTGAAGACTTTGTGCAAAATTCGCAACAATAACAATGGCCTTCGCTTCCGAATCCTTGAACTGATGTTCCATTTCCCGCGGGGTATATAACGGGTTGGTGTTCACTACGATCAATCCGGCACGTAAGGCTCCGAAAAATGCAATCGGAAATTGAAGGAGATTGGGCATCTGAATGGCAATCCTGTCACCTTTCTGAAGTCCGAGACTTTGAAGGTAGGCACCAAAATCCTCCGATAATTTATCCACTTCACCGTAAGTAAGACGGGCTCCCATATTTTCATAGGCCACACGATCATGATACTTTTTGCATGATCGGTCAAACGCCATCGTATACACCGATTCGCGCTTCGTTGTG
>CAZCRJ010000049.1:10373-10683 GCA_964501015.1 uncultured Roseivirgaceae bacterium
GGTCAAACAGTTCTACCAGCGAATGGTGGTCGTATAAATGAATATCGGCAGGTATGCCTTCCGGGAAATTTTTAAGCCAGGGTAAATCATGCATAATTCAAAATGATTCGTAACAATCGATTGTTTGAACCAAATATAGAAGACAAAATGTAAACCCGGATGCCGGTCATAAAAACAAAACCCTGACGCTTGCGCCAGGGCTTCATTATTTCAACTAAACAAACGAAGAGATTTTTAGTAAGGTCTTCCGGAAGCAAGCTTCCGGAAGATTCTGCTGTAGGAGTAGGACTCGAACCTACAAAGGGAAGTT
>CAZCRJ010000050.1:0-10561 GCA_964501015.1 uncultured Roseivirgaceae bacterium
CGGAAAAATTGCCGGCATGCTGAAGGATGTCGCCTACCAGGCCAATTCACGGGAATTTTGGAATTCCTGTGTTCAGGTGTGTGATGAACGTGACTACCGGTTGAACGGAGCTTTTAATGACGGCAAAGGTCAACCCAGTCAGTCGAATGCTGTTTCGCATGGTTCTGCGACAGCGCGCTTTAACGGTGTTAATGTTATCAACACCGGAAGAACTATATAATCGTTATAAATCTTGAATTTTAAATCTTGACGTAATCATGGCAATACTTTCAAAAGACGAAGCAAAGCAGATACTGGAAAAGGTAATCGGTTTTTCAAAAGCAGATGGTTGCGAAGTTACCCTCAATGGAAATGATGGTGGGAACATTCGCTATGCACGAAACAGTGTGTCCACTGCGGGTGAAGACAGTAACGTAAGCCTGAGCATTCAATCCTATTTCGGAAAAAAATCAGGAGGCGCTACCATCAATGAATTTGATGATGCCTCGTTGGAACGAACAGTGAGACGCTCGGAAGAGTTGGCGCAACTCGCTCCGGAAAATGCTGAATTCATGGAACCATTGGGCCCGCAAAATTATGGTCCTGATTCCAAAACTTTTGCTGATGCCACCGCTAAAATCACACCCGACTACCGGGCACAGGCAGCAGCCGATAGCATTAACCCGGCCATGAAAAAGGATATCACTGCAGCCGGTTATCTCGAAGATAGCAAAGGCTTCTCTGCCTTGATGAACAGCAAAGGCTTGTTTGCCTACAACCAGGCAACCAACGTTAACTTCACAGTAACCATGCGCACAAATGACGAGACAGGTTCTGGATGGGTGCAGCGGAATTTTAACGATGTCAGTAAACTTGATACGGCAGAAGCCTCAAAAGTTGCTATTGATAAAGCATTACAATCGCGCAATGCAAAAGCAATTGAGCCCGGAAAATATACGGTTATACTGGAGCCCAGTGCAGCAGGTGATCTTATCAACCTTATTTTCGGCAGCATGAATGCACGCACAGCCGATGAAGGCCGCAGCTTCATGTCGAAGAAAGGCGGAGGAACCAAACTTGGCGAAAAAATTATCGATGAGAGGGTAAACATTTATACGGATCCTTGGAATGCTGATGTGCCCGCTTCGCCCTGGGCAGGTGGCGGCATGGCCCGCAAGAAAATGGAAATCATCACCGGGGGTGTTGTTAAAAATCTCCTTTATGATCGCTATTGGGCCGCACAGAAAAATGTTGAGCCGGTTGCGTTTTTTGGTAATCGTATAATGGAGGGAGGAAAGGCTTCACTGGAAGATATGATTAAAGACACCAAACGCGGTGTGTTGGTTACACGCTTCTGGTACATCCGTGCGGTAGATCCGCAAACCTTATTGTATACCGGACTTACCCGCGATGGAACGTTCTTTATTGAAAATGGAAAAATTAAGCACCCGGTAAAAAATTTCCGCTTTAACGAAAGCCCAATCATTATGCTGAACAACCTGGAAACATTAGGGAAGCAGGAACGCGTTGGTGGATTTGGAGGAAGTTCCCTAATTCCGGCCATGAAGATTCGCGACTTTACCTTTAGCAGTTTATCGGATGCAGTGTAACGAAAACAAACAGTAGCACTTTGGTGGCGGTCCTTAAAAAGACCGCCATTTTAGCTATTGACAGGAGGACAGGACAGGTGTATGCACGAGTTCAATAAATTTTTCTTTACCCGTTTGCAATACGACTCAGGCGATTGGGACGTTGACCAACGCATGCCTGCGAACCTGTTAAACTCCCTGATTGAATACACTACCTTGCCGGTAGATACACGGGAAAACATAATCCCCCTTGGTAGTGCCGATATTTTTACGTGCCCGTTTTGTTACCTCAGCGGTCATAAACTGGTGGAGTTCACCCGGCAGGAACGGGAGAACTTTGAAAAGTACATTCGCAATGGTGGTTTTGTATTTGTTGACGACTGCAACCACGACATTGACGGACTGTTTGCCAAATCCTTTGAAGCACAAATGGAACGCATTTTCGGGCCACAAGCCCTGAAGAAAATTCCAAACAACCATCCGCTGTACTCGGTGTTTTTTAAATTTGATGGACCACCTACCACTTCGCAGGAATTAAACGGGTGGGGAGATGACATCGTACACGATTACCTGAAGGCCATTGAAATTAATGGTCGGATAGGCGTATTGTACAGCAATAAAGACTACGGATGCGAATGGGATTATGACTTTCGCAATAAACGATTTTATAGAATTGATAACACACGGTTTAGTGTGAACATCGTCATGCACGCCTTAACCCGATAGATTGGAAGAACCACTATGATAACAGACCTGAAAGCAACCGAACAAGCGGTGAATGATATTATCAACAAACTCAATTTGTTGAAACAGGAAATACAAAAAGTAATTGTTGGACAGGAGGAAACGATTGACCAACTGCTGATCACTTTTTTGGCGGGTGGCCATGGACTGCTGGAAGGCGTTCCCGGTCTGGCGAAAACGTTAATGATACGAACGTTGTCTGAGGCAATTGATTTGAAATTCAGGCGCATTCAGTTCACACCTGATCTGATGCCTTCTGATATTATAGGAACGGAAATACTGGAAGAAGATCATTCCACGGGAAAGCGATTTTTTAAATTTAACCGCGGTCCCATTTTTGCCAACATAATATTGGCTGATGAAATAAATCGTACATCTCCAAAAACACAATCCGCTTTGCTGGAGGCCATGCAGGAGTTTGAGGTAACCTATGCGGGCACTACCTATCCGCTTGAACGTCCTTTCTTTATTCTGGCCACACAAAATCCGATTGAACAGGCCGGAACGTTTCCCTTGCCGGAAGCACAACTCGACCGGTTTTTGTTGTACATCAAAATCAATTACCCGACTGCTGAAGAGGAGCGTGCCGTGTTGGAAAATACCACAGGACGAAAAAAGACGAGGGTTGAAAAAATAATATCAGGTGATAAAATTCTGGAGGCACAGCAACTGGTCAGGGATGTGCACATCAACGCTGAGTTGATCGACCTGGTGAATCGCCTGGTACGTGCCACGCGCCCGGGAAAATCTGGAGATACTTTCGTTAACGAGTGGGTACGATGGGGCGCAGGTCCACGGGCAGGACAGGCGATGATTTTAACTGCGAAGGCACGGGCGTTGCTCCAAAATCGGTTTGCTGTAACACAGGAGGATATCCGCCACATGGCATTTCCCGTGTTGCGTCATCGTATTCTGATGAATTTTAAAGCTGAGGCAGAAAATGTAACACCCGACCAGGTAACAGAAAAGTTATTTCAACAGGTCTTGATCGCTCCTTCCAACCGAATTTAGGAATGGGTCCGCAAATCAAAGCGTTACTGAAACCAGAAATATTAAACTCCGTAAGTGGTTTGGAACTGGTGGCGCGCATTGTTGTGGAAGGCTTCATGAGTGGAAGCAATAAAAGTCAGACGGTAGGAGTTGGGCACGAGTTCAGTCAATACAGAAATTATGAACCAGGCGATGACTTACGCCAACTCGACTGGAAGATGTATGCACGATCCGAACGCTATTTCATCAAGCAAGCTGACATCGAAACCAATATTACGGTAAAGTTCATGCTCGATGCCAGCCATTCGATGGCCTACGAAGAGGAGGGCATCAGTAAACTTCATTATGCTAAAGTGATGATGGCTGCCCTGGCCTACCTTGCCAGGAAACAAAGCGATACGTTTGGTTTATTTACCGTAAATGAACGAAGCGTAAACGTTGTACAGCCGAGGTTTGAACAACAACAATTTATGCGGTTCCTTAACGAGCTAGTAAAACTAAAGAGTGAAGGAACATGGAAAAAGGGAAACGGTCTTGAGGTAGTATTCGATCATCATGGAAAAGAACTGATCATTTTCTTTACCGATCTATATGACGATCAGGAAGATTTGTTCCGGTTCATCTCCCGATTAAAAACCCCACGGAATGAAGTAATTGTATTTCATATTATCGGCAGGAATGAGCGTGATTTTGGTTATACAGGCTCCTATACATTTGAAGACCTGGAAAGTCATGTTAAGGTTAAAGCCGAGACTGGTCTTCAACAGAAACAATATCAGCAGAAGGTTGCGGACTGGATTAAACAATCACGCATGTGGATGCTGGAGAAGCACATCACTTACCAGCTCGTGGTCATGAACGATCCGCTGGATGAGACCCTACGTAATTTTTTGAAGGCACGAAAATCCCTTATCCGCTAGATGGCCTTCACGAACCCGATATGGCTGTGGGCACTCACCGGATTGCTGATCCCGATAGGGATTCATTTATTGAGCCGGAAGGAGGGAAGCGTTATTCTCCTGGGAAGTATTCGGCATATCGAAGATTCTTCTACAGCACAATTCAAAAAAGTTAAGCTTAATGAAATGGTGTTGCTGTTGGTTCGATGCCTGTTAATCCTGTGGATTGTCTTTTTCCTAAGCGAACTTCACTGCACCTCCGAACCAGCGCTAACAAAAAAGTTGCTCCTTATAGAACAAGGTCTTGAAAAGGATTATGATTTTGTGGCGTTGATCGATAGTTTAAAAAAGGAGGATTATGACGTTCGCTTCCTGACCAGGGATTTTCCACCTATCGATGATGAAGTAATTGTTACTAGCAAGGATAGCTATTGGTCACTCGTGGAATCGTTACACGAGAAACCACTACAGCACGTTATTGTACTATCCTATAATTATGCAGAACGCTTCAAGGGTAAACGCATTGCTTTACCAGAAAATGTTCAGTGGATTAGTAAAACGCCATCAGCCAATGAATTTCCATTAGCTTCCATAAAGTATACTTCTGGCGATTCTGTTTGGAACCGTTATGGCGTATCCACAGCAACAGGCACAAAATTCAATACTGTAATTACATCCGGTAAGTCTGATTCTTCATTACCTCCGGATACACTGGAGATCATAGTAGTGAGCGATCAGGCGTACGACTATGATTCTCGAATTATTCTGGCGGTGTTGAAAACGCTGGAAATGAATACACCTTTTGCGATGACTGTTCGAACGGGCACTCCTGAAATGCAGGATGTTGTTCATCGTGTTGATTGGATATTCTGGTTAAGTGATCAAAAGCCTCCTGAAACAAATTCATCACTCATCACCATTGCCAATCCAGATCACAACAGAAAGAATCGAATAGTGGAGTCAATAAGCAGGGATCATTGGCAAATCACCTCACGACTCAATGAAGGAGTTGCCCTTAGGCATAATCTTACTCTTCAACTTGCTGAACTTCTTCTTCCGAAAGAATATTTCGAGGATGTTGCTTCTCAGCAGGACAGGCGCATGTTGCCGGATAGTATGGCCTGGAATACTTCATCCATGCAGGCAGGGATAACTCCGCTACCAAATGCCGGTAATGATTCAGGTATTTATTGGATCGTATTAATTCTCATAACCCTCATCGGTGAACGCATACTGGCATCAATTCGAAAGCAGTGAGTAAAACGCCCGCACGATATTACCTGGAAAAAATGAAGCGCCACTATCGCTGGTTGCGGATAGGTGAATCTGTGGTGTGGTCTGTTGCTGTTGTAGTTATAATCCTTTCCACTGGCCTCTATAGCGAATTACAGACTTCAATACTATTGTTGATTGCGTTAAGTCTGGGTTTAGTAACGTTTTTGGTAAGGAGTTTTCACTTGAAGCTTTTTTCCCTTACCGATGACCGGCTTGTACAGTTCATGAATCAGCATTATCCCCAACTAGAAGAAAGCGCAGATCTTTTGGTAAAGAATGATGACGTGCTAAGTTCGCTTCAACTATTGCAGAAACAACGCGCGACTGAAAAATTTGAGCAGCTTTATGGGTCCGTAAAATTACCCAGCAACTTAGTTCAGGCGTCATTATCCTTACTAATCGCGATTGGTGTCTACATTGGATTGTCCTCCTTTACCGAGCGAAGCGTTTTAGATGTTGCTTCAACGGAGGCCTTAGCGGTTAGCGACCTTATAGACAAAGCTATTTTGCCTGCCGCCATTGAAAAAGTCACACTAACCATTACTCCGCCCGGATACACCAAGCTTGCCAGGGTGAATACCGATAACATGAATGTAGTACTACCTGAAGGAAGCCATGCTCGTTGGTTAATTGCGTTTTCTGAAGAAGTCAACGATCCGTTCTTGCTCTTTTCTGGAAATAAACAATTAGCGATGTTACCCCAGCAGGATGGAAAGTATTACGCAGAAGATCACTTTAGCCAATCAGGATTTTACCAGGTGGGGTGGAGGGAAGGGGATAGTGTGCAACGGTTTTCAGCGTATTACAAAATCGAGGTTATTCGTGATCACGCTCCCGTAATAGTAGTAGAAAACCAGGATCAGTTTGTGGCATTGAGCATGACCGACAAACAAATAGTAGATGTCCGGGCTGAACTTTCCGATGATTACGGTCTTAAAGATGCCTACATCATAGCCACCGTGAGCAAAGGAAGTGGGGAGTCGGTAAAGTTTCGGGAAGAAAAATTACCCTTTACTGTTTCTGGTGAACTATCCGGAAGAAAAATTAATGTAAGCCGGTCCATTGATTTGCTTAAACTCGGCCTGGAGCCGGGTGATGAAGTCTATTATTACATTGAAGCAATCGATACTAAAGTGCCGATACCAAACCGGTCGCGGACAGAAACGTATTTTGTTGCGCTTCAGGATACGGCTTCTATAACTTCGTTTACTGATGCCGGTTTAGGCGTTGACCTGATGCCCGACTATTTCAGAAGTCAGCGGCAAATCATTATCGACAGCGAAAAACTATTGGCCGGGAAGAATAAAATCAGCAAACAGGAATTTAGTTCACGTAGTAATGAATTGGGATACGATCAAAAAGTGCTGAGGTTGCGGTACGGAGAATTTTTAGGTGAGGAATTTGAATCAGGCATTGGCATTAACCAGGAAACAGGAAGTGAACCTGATGACCATGATCATGATGACGATGAGGATGTAGTAAAGAAGTATAGTCATGTTCACGATTCAGAAAACGAACACAACCTTGTTCCTGGCAAAGGAATGCCTGTTCACAACCATGGAGATGACGATCCGGAAAAAACGAAAAATCCTTTGGATGCCTTTCTGCATGCGCATGATAGTGAAGAGGAAGCTACCTTTTTTGTAAAATCCATAAAGATCAAATTGAAGGCAGCCATCACCATCATGTGGGATGCTGAGCTATACTTGCGGTTGTATCAACCTGAAAAGTCGCTGCCCTATCAATATCAGGCATTGAAACTATTAAAGGAAATAAGTCAGGATTCCAGAATATATGTTCACCGGGTTGGGTTTGAACCACCTCCGTTGAAGGAGGAGAAACGGTTAACCGGAGATTTAAAAGATGTGCGAAGTTCACGCCATCAGCAAAGCATCCCAAAAGAAGAAGATTTTCCTGCCATCCGAAAGTTGCTGCCGGTCATAGAGAGGATCAAGGAAAGTGGAGTATTTCAGCGTTCACCGGAAACAAGGACCTTATTGGTAAATGCCGGACAGGAAGTTGGCGAAGTGGCCTTAAAAGATTCGCGTTATATAGAGTCGCTATCCCAACTTAAAATCCTGTTAGAGAATGATCTTACGGTTGATGAACGTAAAACTATAGCCGGCAACCTTCAGCGTATCTTCTGGGACATCTTACCAAAAATGGAATACTCCCCCTCATCAATTTCTGGGAAAATTCATTCACTCGACCAACAATTTCTGAACAATCTAAATGAGTTGAAAAACCAGTAACTCCATGCTAACAGTCAATGCAAGTGGTTTTGTTTGGAGTATCATCCCAGTGCTGGTGGTTGTTTTCATCTTTTTGTTTTGGCTGGAGTGGAGGAGGAAAATGCGGTATAGAAATTTACGGCTGACTGCATTACTCATAGTCATGATAGCGCAGACAGGTTTATTCTTACAACCAGGGTATACTACAGAAAGAAGCAATTCTATTGTCTTGCTTACGCCCGGGTACGTACCCGCCTCTGTGGATAGTCTGCTGGCGCTGGAGAGTGACCTTACCTTGCTTCACGCCTCGGGAATGCAAGCCTACAGGAAATCAGATGAGCTTGCGTCCTACAGCATGCTACAGCAACACGGCTCAGCTATTCGATTCATTATGGGAGAAGGATTGCCACGGTTTGCCCTTGACCTCATCCCGGAAAAGAATTTTGACTTTATCCCGGGTAATTTCCCGGACGGAATAATTGAACTGTATACCCATACTCCTGTTCGGTCTGGGCGCGAAAACGTTGTTGAAGGAATTTATAATAATCCCCAAAAGGGAACCTGGCTTTATCTTGAAGGACCAGGTGGTATCGAGGATTCTGTAGTTGTTCAGGGATCAGAGAGGCAATTATTCAAGTTATCGTTTTATCCGAAACAGGCTGACAGCTATTTGTACTCAATCATTATCAGATCAGGTGAGGAAGATGAACACCGTGAAAAATTACCCATAGTGGTGAAGGCCCCGGAGCCTATGTCGATCCTCTTTATTCAGAGTTACCCGACCTTTGAAACCCAAACCCTAAAGAACCATCTGGCCAGTCATAATCACCAGGTAACCTTGCGAAGCCGTTTGTCCCGCGACCGCTATCGCTACGAGTACTTAAATGCCCCACCCCGTACGATCACTACCTTAAATCAGGAGGTACTGACGGCAATGGATCTTCTCATCTTAGATGGTGATGCCGCCTTGTCTTTATCGCGATCCGAAGTTAAAGCGCTGCGTGATGCCATTCGAAACGGATTGGGTCTGTTGGTAGTGCCTGATCGTCTATCCAGCAAGGATACTAATCCGTTATTCCCATTTACGATTAACGAAGTCAGGACAGATACAGCCGTGTTTTATCATAACGATCAAAAGATAACTCTGCCTGCCTTACCTGTTCGCGTGAAGCAATCATCTTCTGTTGTACCCTTACTTGAAAGCAGCAATGAATTACTATCCGGATATAGTTTTGAGGGCGCAGGAAAAATTGGGTTTCAGGTACTGCAACAAACCTATCGTCTTTCCCTTTCGGGCGATTCTCTTTTGTATAGTCAGCTATGGACTCCGTTGATTGAAGATGTAGCCCGAATGACGCGCACAGAAACAAAAGTTGAAGTGCTCTCTCCTTTCCCTCTATATCCGGATTCCCCCATCGCTATCTCGTTTATCTCCGGTAAGGAAGACATTATGTTGATGGCCGACAGTCTCCGGATACCTTTGCGTGAAGACGTACTCCTCGATGGAATATGGTCTGCGACATTCCCGGCAGGTCAGCCCGGATGGCATGTACTCAAAACGAACGATGGAAACGGAATACAGTATTACATTTCGGAACAGGGTGAATGGTCAGCATTGAATAAGGCCAATCAACTGCGCACCACACTGGCATACGCTAAGAAACCAGAAAGAGTAGTGTCCGGAAAAAGTACGATTCAGAAGGAAATTGATCCATTGATTTTTTACTTGATGTTTTTAGTGTCGGCAGGAAGCATCTGGTTGTTGCCCAAACTTTGAGGGCTGGGTTATCTTCACTTATCTTTGCTACCTGAAATTTTTTACGTAATACAACTGCCGTGTACTTTCAATATCCACTCGAGTTAATTGGTACGTTCTTTTTTGCCATCTCCGGTGCGCTTGCCATGCAAGACAAGGAACACGATTGGTTTGGTGCCGGGTTCACCGGGTTTGTAACTGCCATTGGCGGAGGAACCATCCGCGACATTATGCTGGGCAGCTACCCACTGGTGTGGATTGGCGATATTAACTTTTTATATGCCGTGTTGATTGGCGTAGTAGCGGCAATCCTCTTCTTCCGGATTTTCATCAAGTGGCGCAGAATGTTCCTCTTGTTCGACACGCTGGGGATTTCGTTCTTCACCATTCTTGGCGTTGAAAAAGCAATCGCCATGGGCGTACGGCCGGAGATCGCGGCCATCATGGGCATGTTCACTGCCGTGATGGGTGGTGTAATACGCGATACGCTTACCAATGAGATACCGGTAATTTTCAGAAAGGAAATTTATGCTACTGCCTGTCTGATCGGGGCGGTAGTGTACCTCGTGCTGGATTTGAATACACCCCTGGAGCGCAATTACAACCTGATTATTTCCATTTCAGTGATCTTCATCATCCGTTTGCTGGCCGTAAAATTTAAACTTTCACTGCCCGGTTTCAAAGCGCGTTGACGTCCTTCCCTAACTCCTGTTAGCAAAGTATTTTTCAATTACTTGAAAAATAATTGTCCATTACTAAATATTTATCGTTTACTTTTGCATTAAGTTAAACTAAAACTAACTGCATGACTTTTTACTGACGTTTCATTTTAAACCGTTAAGACAGAAATTGAAAACACCGATCACCATTCTAAAAGCCACAGACGTAGCTTTTCCTTCCTTCAGAACAATCATGTTCTCCAGCCCAGCCTGTATGGTGACCAGGCGATGCCGACCTACCCGCTTCGCGCGTATCTGATACCGTTAGCACCGTATACCTTACACCACAACCTTGTGTAGCACAATGTTGTGCCATGATGCCTTAGCACGCATCTGAGTTTCATTTTCAATAGTAATCCAAGTTAAATCCATTGGAAAA
>CAZCRJ010000051.1:0-10487 GCA_964501015.1 uncultured Roseivirgaceae bacterium
CTGATGCAACGGTGACAGAAAAGCAGGTAGAACGTGATTCAGTAACAGTAGCAACTATCCCATTAAACCGTACGATATTTTCTCCTGGTGTCAGACTGAAGTTTGTTCCAGAAATTACTACTGTTGAGGATATGGCCCCACTGGCCGGACTAAAACTTGTAATGGTGGGAGTTCCTGGGACAATGAAATCGTTTACACTTGTAACGGTAACACCGCTAACGGTTACTGAAATAGGTCCGGTAGTTGCTCCGGCTGGAACACTGGTACTAATACTGGTTTGCGTGGAACCGGTAACCACTGCATTGGTGCCGTTGAACTCTACCACATTGTTCGTAGGCGTTGTGCTGAAATTTGTTCCGGAAATCGTTACTGTTGCACCTGTTGCTCCGGTGGTTGGACTAAAACCCGTAATGGTTGGTGTTGGAAGTACTGTAAAGATAGAGCCAGTAAGCGTAATGCCACTAACGTTTACTGAAACAGGTCCTGAGGTTGCCTCCACTGGTACTGATGTAATAATGGTAGTTGACGTTGAATTTGTTACTACGGCCTGAACACCATTGAAGCGAACCACATTAAGTGATGGTGTGGTACTGAAATTGGTTCCAAAAATAGTAACCGATGCGCCAATTGCTCCGCTAGCTGGCGTAAAACCTGTTAGGGTAGGCGATGGCATTACAATAAAATTGGTTGTACTGGCAACGGTAATACCTGTCCCGCTAACGGCTACGGTAATTGGCCCGGTGGTAGCACCTGCAGGAACTGTTGTGGTCAGGCTGGTAGAAGTTGAGGCTGTTACAATAGCTAATGTTCCGTTAAAGCGCACCACGTTGTTTGTCGGAGTGGTACTGAAATTTGTACCAGTTATAATTACAGTAGCGCTAACGGCTCCACTACCCGGATTGAAACCCGAGAGTGTTGGGGTTGACATTACTATAAAGGGTGTAGCACTGGTAAGAGTAGTACCATTTATGGTAATGGAAATTGGCCCTGTTGCTGCACCCACAGGCACCGTTGTAGTTAATGTTGTAGAAGTTGATGCTGTTACCACTGCAGGGGTACCGTTGAAGGTAATACTATTGTCTGCCGGTGCAGTATTGAAATTTGTACCGGATATGGTTACCGTTGTACCCTCCACTCCGGATGCAGGAGTAAACCCTGTAAGTGTTGGTAGCGGAGCTACTGTAAAATTGGTTCCGGTAGTTACAGTAATCCCACTTGTGGTAACACTTATCGGTCCTGTAGTAGCTCCTGCTGGAACGTTGGTTACTATACTTGTTGAAGTTGATGATGTAACAGTTGCTACAGTGCCGTTAAACATGACGACATTATTACCCGGCAAAGTACTAAAGTTGTTTCCGGTTATCGTTACTTGTGTGTTTACTGCACCACTTTCAGGGCTGAAACTGGTAATCGTTGGTGTTGGAAGTACAGTAAAGTTGGATGCACTTGTTACCGTAACTCCGCTGGAGGTCACAGAAATCTGACCGGTGATTGCACCCGGAGGAACGGTAACGGTGATGGAGGTAGCTGTAGAAGAAGTGACAACTGCATTACTTTCATTCGAGAATCGCACAATGGGATTGGTGCCGAAGTTTGTTCCTGTCAGAATAATGGTTGCCCCAACAGCACCACTTGTTGGGGAGAAGGAAGTAAAGGTTGGTGTTGGCAAAACTGTAAAGCTTGTTGCACTGGAAGCGGTAACGCCACCGGTTGTAACGGATATAAAACCCGTAGTGGCTCCAACAGGCACCGTGACCGTAATGGAACCAGTGGTGGAAGCGGTTACTGTGGCCTGTGTACCATTAAATTGAACACTATTTTCTGCCAGTATTTCACTAAAGTTGGTACCCATAATGGTCACAACCGAATTTACTGCTCCGCTTACAGGCGTAAAGCTTGTTATAGTTGGCATTGACAATACTGTAAAATTTACTGAGCTGAAAACAGTTACTCCAGTTTCGGCTACGGTTACAGATAGTGGACCAGTTGAAGCACCTGTAGGTACTATTGCCGTAATACTGGTTGTTGTGGAAGCTGTAATATTGGCCTGAACACCATTAAATTGAACACTATTATTGGCTGGGATAGCACTGAAATTTGAACCGGTAAGGATAACTTCAGCACCTACGGCTCCACTTTCCGGATTAACATTATCGATAGTTTGTGTTGGTAAAACTGTAAAATCATTTTGACTAATGACGGTTTCAGTACCTAAGGTTACCGAAATCGGGCCGGAAGTCGCATTTAGGGGAACGGTAGTAGTTAGACTGAATTGCGTAGCATTAGTGACAATCGCAGGTATTCCATTAAACGTTACAGTGTTGTCTGATGGGGTTGTGCTAAATCCAGAACCGTTAATCGACACAGTGGCGCCAACCGCCCCACTTTCAGGACTAAAATCACTTATACCTAATGTTAGTCCGGTTTCATTAAACACAAATGGACCCTGAAATGCTGTTGCTGGTTCGCAATACGGAATTGGTCCAGAGGGAAATGCATTGCAGATTCCCCCCGAAAGTGTTGCAACCGTTACGCCACATATTCGTAACCGTTCAAGTCCTGTTCCTCCAGTAAAATCAACTACTCCTCCTGTAGCAACATGCAATGTATAGGGGCATGGATCAGTGGTTGCATCACCAATATTAAGCTGCGAATTGTTGGTAACAATTACACTTCCGCCATTTAAAACATCAATGGTAGCATTAAGTTGAACAACCGCTGCAATGCGCAGTGTCCCGCGCACTTCTATGCGGCTTCCTGTCCAGGTATCCTGGTTATTGTCGAATGTAAGCGTTATCCCTGGCGGGATTACAATCACTGTTGAAGTGTCTGCATTTCCACCTTCCTGGCATACTGGAGGCGAAGCATTGTTCCAATTCATATTAGCTGTTACCGTACACGTCTGGCTAACGCCATAGGTTGACGTAATAAGCATTAAGAACAACACCATGAAGGGCATTATGGTGGCAATGAGAGGACTTCTTCTATTTTCGTTCATCACAATATCAACCGGGTTTGGGGGCATCGGGCAGTTTCTCATCATCGGAATCACCGCTCTTGATCAGGAGATAAACTGCAGCCCCAAGTATAGGAATGCCATAAACGGCCAATGGAAATCTTCGCTTAATACTAACACGTTGTTCAATAAAAGTATCTTCACCGGCAACACCCTCTTCTGTTAGTTTAAGGTAATACCCTGCACCCGTCTTGATGGTTTGAGGGATAACCCAGGTGTACCTTCCGGAATTGGAGGTAGTGGCCAAGTGTGTAATTTTATTTTTTGGCGAAATCAGTGAAATTTTCAGGTTTTGAGTAGGGTTTCCACCTTGCCACCGTATGGTTGTGGATGTGCCCCTTTTCAGTTTGCTATTCGTGGAAGGACTAATGAATTTTAGGATATAGATAATTTCTCCTTTTAACTGGAATGTAAGGCTATCAATCTTTTTTGATAATTCTCCGGCATTCCAGGTTATTCTTCTGTTAGGTCCGGGGGTAACCAGACCAACATCTCCAGTAACATTTTCAAGCGGAACCGAAAAATTAGTATAGGACGAATAAATCCGAACCATTACTTTGCTATATACCTCCTGGCTTTCCAGATCATAAATTATAATGATTTTTTCGTCATCAACCCGGGTTCGGATATTGCGAAATTCTTGCGCCAATGATTGACTAAAAAGGAAAATCCCCACCACACAACCCAACAGCCGAGAAATAAACATATAGGTTAAATAAAATCTGTCAAAAATACGGAAAAAGGTACAGCTCGTGTTACACTATTACAATGATTTTAGGCAATGAGTAATGATTATGCAACTCATTGTAGTAGCGTCTATTGGACATTGGAATAGGAGAATAATACTGTCAACCTCTAAGAAATTTTCAAAAGTACCACATTTCCTACATCAGTTTACCTGGGTAAACTCAACCTGATCAGGTTAAGCACGGCAACAGAGGTCATTCGGATATTGATCAACCTGTCTTTAGAGAGCAGAAGTTTTTTTGTAACCGTTTGATGTTTGTCAGAATAGGCAATCCACACGGTACCAACAGGTTTATCGGGTGTAGCCCCACCCGGCCCGGCAATGCCACTGGTGGCCACGCCAATGTCGGTGTTGAATTTTGCGCGTATAATGTTGGCCATTTCCATGATGGTAGGTTCGCTTACTGCACCATAACACTCCAGGGTTTCAGGTTTTACTCCTAATTGCCTCATTTTGATTTCGTAGGCATAGGGAATCATGCTGCCTGAAAAATAGTCAGAACTGCCGGGGATGCTGGTGATCAAATGGGACAGATAACCACCCGTACAACTTTCAGCAACGGAAAGGGTCATTTTTTTTTCACGCAATATGCTGCCGATTACCGCCTCTATAGGTTCTTCGCCTGACCCATATATATACGTGCCAATCCTTGTATTTAACTGATCGCTAAGGACACGCGCTTCAGTTTGCAGGTCTTCCAATGAACTTCCGGTGCACGTTAAGCGCAGTTTAACTTCACCAAGGGAGGGTAGATAGGCAAGTTTAATATGTGACGGCAACGATTTTTCCCAATCGGAAATTTTATCGGCCAGGAATGATTCACCAAGCCCGATGGTACGGATGATTTTATGATAGATTACCGGGAGGTGGTATTTGGCGGTAAGTCTGGGAAGCACTTGCTCGGTCATCATCCGCTTCATTTCATGCGGCACGCCCGGCATCGACATGAATACTTTCTCTCCTTTATCAAACCACATACCGGGTGCTGTACCAATAGCATTGGTAATCTTTACACAAGCCTCGGGTAAGGCAGCTTGTTGCCGGTTAAGTTCTGTAAGTTCCCGGCCTCGGCTGGTAAAAAATTCAGTCACCTCCGCCAACGCTTCATCGTGAATTTTTAATCCACAGGAGAAATAGGTCGCGAGGCAGGGTTTGGTCAGGTCATCGCTGGTGGGGCCAAGTCCACCGGTAATTAATATTATATCCGCCCGTTTTTCTGCTTCAGCGAAAGCGGTAAGAATTTCCTGCTCTTGATCGCCTACTGTTGTTCTGCGTATTACTTTAATGCCAACTTTGTCAAGCTCACTACTGATCCAATGTGAATTGGTATCGGCAGTTTGGCCATACAGGAGTTCATCGCCAATGGCGAGAATTTCAGCAACTATTTTTTTCATAGTGTATTTCAACTCAAATATGTCATAAATATTCAGACACCGAAGATTTTCATTTGGAAATACTCCTGGAAATCAACTATTGAACGTGTTCGGGTATTATGCTTAGCAAATCATTGAAAAAGTGGTACGTAATTACCTATTCTGTAATCAACTTCGGTATTTCTGAAATTGTTCGGTAATTTAGACACCTTAATTCACAACACATGAAACGACTTCTTTGGGTAATGATAGTGATTTCGGGTGCCTGCACAACCGCCCAGATTAACCAAACACTGGGAGATTTGGGAAAAACCGTTGGCGGCACTCCGCTAACAACCGCTGAAGTAGCAGAAGGCTTAAAGGAAGCTTTAGTAAAGGGAATTTCAACCGGTTCCGACCAGGCCTCCCAGTTGGATGGATACTTCAAAAATCCACAACTTAAAATACCATTCCCTCCGGATGTGCAAAAAGTGGAAGACCGCTTACGGCAAATTGGGTTGGGTAGTGAGGTGGATAAGTTTGTGATGACACTAAACCGTGGCGCTGAAGATGCAGCCAAAGAGGCTAAACCGATTTTTATTGCCGCCATTAAAAGCATGACCATTCAAGATGCATGGGCAATTTTACGCGGTGATGAAGATGCCGCCACAGTGTATTTAAGACGCACAACATCAGCGCTACTTTACGAAAAATTTCAGCCCGTTATAGCGAACTCGTTGAATAAAGTAAATGCAACCAAATACTATAGTGACCTGGTGAATACGTATAATAAAATTCCACTGGTGGAAAAAGTAAACCCCGATTTAAATGATTATGCCACGAACAAGGCTATGGATGGATTATTTTTACTGATCGCTGGCGAGGAAAAGAAAATACGTGAGGATCCCATTGCCCGCACAACAGATTTATTGAAACGGGTGTTTGGAAATAAAAATTAGTGATGTGCCAACGGTCCTTTTAATTGATGGTTATCGATTTTATTTTTATATGAATGAGCACTTTCCTGTTCATATCCATGTTTCGAGAGGTGGTGCAAAAGCAAAAGTTTTCCTTGTTCCCGAGATAGAATTGGTGAGTAATCAAGGGTTTAAGGTTGGAGAGTTAAGAAGAGTTTTTGAAATAATTTTTTCGAACTACGATTATATAGTCAGTAAATGGTATGAAACCTTTAATAAGTAAGCCAACAGAAGAATTTCTTAAATCGCTGGAAAGCAGGGTCGAAGAGGACGTGGTAAATTATTTTTCAGGAAAGGATGAATTGGACCGTCTGATTGTTCGGGAGGACTTACGTATTCGAAATATATTTCTTGACCGCCCGATTGATTTAATGATCGTTGTCCTGAATAATAAAAAGATCATTAAGCGAAAAATATCTGAATTCAACGGACTTGAAAAAGCTACGGACGGTCAACTGACCAATTTTATTAATGATGGAACAGGTATCCATTGGCCTGAGTTGGATTATGATTTGAGCCTAAAGGGATTCCTGGAATATGAACTAACTCATGTTGACAATCCATTCACTTAACGAGTAAGAATGAATTCTATTTTTGTTGATTGCCTATTGGGATTGATCCGGGAGAAGGAACGCATAATTTTATCAGAATTATAAAACGATATAGTAAATGATCCTATTTGAAAAACACACTGAAATACTAAGCAAGGCCATTGAGGCGTTGCACAAGCGCACTTTTTTTGCAGGTTATCCTGAGCATCCAGCTCCAGCTATTTACGGTGAAACTGCCGATGCAGATGGCCAGGCAAAATTCAAGGCTGCCCTTGGAAAAAAATTTGAAGAACTAAAACAAACAAATCCGGAAGTTTGGATCGGTTCAGAAGAATCGCCTTACCTGCAGGAACCGCTCAGAATTTCCTATCCATCCTTTTCAATTGATGCATTGATTAAGCGTGGCAACTCAGCTTACCATGTTTGGCGTAAAGTGAGTGCGCAGGACCGGGCCGGAATTCTGGTGGAATCACTGGAGCGTGTGAAGAAAAGATTTTTTGAAATAGCGTATGCTACCATGCACACCACCGGACAGGGATACATGATGGCGTTCCAGGCATCCGGTCCGCATGCGGCCGATCGGGCGCTTGAAGCCATTGCAGCCGGATACGAGGAATTGCAACGTTTTCCTTCCTCTGCCTTCTGGGATAAGCCGATGGGCAAATTCAATATTCAATTAAATAAGGAGTGGCGCGCGGTACCGAAAGGTATTTCGCTGGTGATTGGTTGTTCAACGTTTCCTACATGGAATTCCGTTCCAGGCGTGTATGCAAGCTTAATTACAGGAAACCCGGTAATTGTTAAACCGCACCCAGGCGCAGTATTGCCCATCGCTATTGTGGTAGCTGAAATTCAAAATGTGCTGGCAGAGAATAATCTTGATCCGAATATTTGCCAACTCGCTGTTGATACGTTGGACAAAATGATCACGAAAGAATTAGCGGAGCATCCCGATATAAAATTGATTGACTTCACCGGTAATTCAGTTTTCGGAAGTTACCTGGAGGGATTGAAAGGTAAAACCGTGTTTACGGAAAAGACCGGAGTGAACTCGGTTATCCTGGATTCGGTAGCCGATGTGGATAAAGTAGCGGGCAATCTTGCCTTCTCGGTAACACTTTATTCCGGGCAGATGTGTACGGCACCTCAAAACTTTTACATTCCGGAAGGTGGAATAAAAACAGCGAATGGAACCATCAGCTTTGATGAGTTTGCACAGAAGTTTGCTGATAACATTAACGGTTTGGTGGATAATCCGAAAGCGGGCCCGTTTGTGTTGGGTGCTATTCAAAATAAAAATACCTGCACACGGGTAACCGATGCTGAAAAACTTCCCGGCAAGGTGTGGTTGAAAACCCGCTCCATTGAAAACCCAATGTTTAAAAATGCACGGATCAATACTCCGGTGGTGGTAGAAGTTGATGCGTCCAATACGGAAGTATTCAGCAAAGAATTATTCGGCCCGATAGCCTTACTGATTAAAACCCGTCACACCGATCATTCCATACAACTGGCACAGGAAATGGCACAGGAACATGGTGCCATTTCGTGTGGGGCCTATACTACTGATCCGGAAACGCGCGAAAAAATTGCCGATGCCATGTCGCTTGCGGCAACCCCTGTTTCATTCAACCTTGTGGGCGGCATTTACATGAATCAAAATGCGGGCTTCTCCGATTTCCACGTAACCGGAGGAAATCCTTCGGGCAACGCATCGTTCACCAACCCAGAATATGTGGTGAAACGGTTTACGTGGGTGGGACACCGCGAGCCGGTTACGGCCTAGATATTATTTCCCGCAGATTGTGCGGATGAACTATTCCTAGGTGATTTTTTTAAACGCAGAGAAATCGCTGAGTATTCCGCTGAGATGCGCTGAGGATTTTTCGTTTGCCAGAATCTGAGGAAACCTCTGCGAAACCTCTGCGCCTTCTCTGTGTACTCTGCGGTAAAATAATCAGATAGATTATTAAACATGCGTTTGCTTAAACCATAGAAATCACAGAAGAACGCAGAAACGATCAGTATTTGCTGTAAGGAAAGTTTATTTTATCTGAATGGGAATATTAAGCCTTATCTTCTCCCAACCGATCTGAAGTTTAGCCTCTGTCTCTGAAACATTTACGATTGAATATGTCAATCGTTCTTGGATTTCTTCCAGTTGTTCAGGAGTTATCAATAACCGGATGATATCTTCTGAAGCTGAGTAATTATCGGCTAGATGCTGATCCCAGTTTTTGTTCAGGATAAACGTCCAGGTTTCTTCACCGGGTATGGTAAAGATGGCGTATTTACCTGCCGGTATGGATTGATCTCCTATTCGGAAGGATTTATCAATTTCAAATGATGTTGCCCGATGCGCACCGGTAACCCATACTTCATTGTATGGAACCAATCCGCCCCAGATAATCCGGCCGCGCACAATGGGCGCGGTGTATTTAATGGTGATGTGCGCCCCGCCAATCATGGCGTGGGTTTCTTTCGGTAAGCTTTTCTTTACCGTGTCGGCTTGTACATGGTCAGCAGCATGATGATCATGATTGTCTGCTGATTCTTTTTTGGTTTGGCACGTCACGAATGAAAGGCCAAGAAGGAGTACCAGAATGTATCGCATAAGTTTAAATTTTTCCCGCAGATTTGCGCAGATTACCGCAGAAATAATCAGCGTGAATCAGCGGCATCTGCGGGAAGTTGTTTTAGTTGATTTCCTCTTTAACCGATCCACACCGCAGCATCGAAGCGCCAAAGTAGGGATTCAATATTTTCTTGTCATCGCTGAGCCAGAAGGCGCCTTTATCATCAAAGGCCATCGGGCAGTATTGTTTGTAGATGGTCATACCCGCTCCGCCTGCTTTCGCAACATCGTACAGATTCATCGATAACGTTTCAAAGACCGTGCGTTGCACCTCAATGTCATCGGTTGATGCAATAGCGTTCAGCGATTCATTCAATTGAGCTGCATAATCACCGTTGGAGGCGGCAAGAGCTGCCGCAGCTTCTTTTGCTTTAGCGGCATCATCGGCCACCAGGGCATCTTTTACTTCGAAATATCCGGTAAGCACAGCCTTCAATGCTTCATTGGTTTCTTTTGGAGTTGCCTGTGCCTGATCTCCGGAAGATGCTTTCTCTGTTTTTCCACATGCTGTTGCCAACAGGGCAATAACTGCGATCATTAAAATGGTTTTCGTTTTCATTACTTGTTTAGTTTATAATTCAAATTTGATTTCTGGTTTCAAAAATATCCATACGCATCACTAAATATCCACGAATATCAGTTTAGTGATTGTGCTGGATTTCTTTTTTTGATGTGCTACCGGTCTTAAAAACCGGTTCATTTTTCTTGTACACGGTACTGTTTTCTCCACAAGTCAACATCGAGGCGCCAAAATACGGATTTTTGATGTCTTCAAACTCGCTTAACCAGTAGGCGCCTTTGTCGTCAAAGGCCATGGGGCAATAAGCCCGGTAGGCTTTATCGCTGGTTAAGCCGAACAGTTCAACGGCTTCAATCAAATGATCCGACAACAACTCGAAATCTTTGCGCTGTGCTTCCACATCTGTTTTCGTACTAATGCCCGTTGCACCTTTTTCAAGGGATTTCAATAACAGCATCCATTCATCATGCGCATGATCCTCCAGTAATTTCATATCGACAGCTTTCAGGGCTTTCAATACTTCTTTCGCGGCAGCCGCAGCCGCACGCGCATTGGATTCCACCAAAGCATTTTTAACACCATAGTATTGACTTGCAACCTGGGTTAGTTGTTGACGGAATGCATCCGGCACTTCAAGAGATTTTGATTCAGGTGCGCTCATCATGCTGTAATTGCCGCTGAGTTGGGC
>CAZCRJ010000052.1:0-8606 GCA_964501015.1 uncultured Roseivirgaceae bacterium
GCATGGCGGTGGTATTCTTCGTTATCTATTCTGAACAATGCCCATGCAGCAACTTCACGGATCAGCATGTCGGGGTTAAACATATGGGCCATTATATCCAATTTAAAATCACGCATGCGCTTTCGGCCAATCTGAAACAACACACTGGCCTTGGTCCATCTGTTGGATTGGGTGAAGTCTCTGTTAATAATAAATTTTAATACAAGTTTGGCATCAAGCTTAATTCTCGGATAAAAGATATCCAATTTGTTTATTCGTTCTGTCTCTGAAATATCATCCAATATGGGGATTACGCGTTGCTTCAGTTGATCTGACAAAAACACATCCAGCAATTCTATTGCGTAGGTTATTCCTTCAGTTGTACCACTATCAATATTTTCTTTTACCAATTGAATCGACCGTGTGTCATATAACATGGCCAGCAACATATAAATGTGCTCAATGTCATTCTGAATTTCCCACCGGAGGGATTTTATTATTTCCGGCCCAAAACCATTGGGGTCAATTTCCTGAATGGCACTGAGGTTCCACCGGATATCGGCTATGTCTGATTCGATAGCAAATTTAATGCGGGTGATCTGTGAAATATTGGCTTTGAATCCGCATTCGCCAAGGGAGAGAAGAACCTGGGAAACCACCACTTTATTCGGATAGTCAATTTTATTCCATAGCAAATCACGCACGCGCTGACCGCCAATCCGACCCATGGTTTGCACTATCCGTAATATCAGGTTGGTGCTTTGTCCGTTCTTATAGAAACTGGATTCCAATGCTGTAAGCGTTTTTTCACCAATCTGCACCAGGGTATTCATTGCCTGATTACTGAACACCGCACTATCCAGATTTTCAATAAGCGCATTAATTACTTCGGCATTATTTTTTCGTACAGCTGAATTGATAGCCGTATGCCGCACCGTTGAATCATGATCGTGCAAGAGGTCAACCAGGAAGGAAGTACTTTCATCAGAGGAGGAATGCATCAATAATTCGGCACCATACTGACGGTTGTTGGCATCGGAAGAGCGACATAGGTTTTGAATACGATAGCGGGTGATTTCACCAGCATGCTCGAGCATCATTTTCAAATCTGTCTTGGTTAGCAGTGTTTTACCTGAAGTGTCGGTTCGTGATGTGTCCAACCGCACCACATATTGATCGGATACCGAAAGGCCCTTCAATTCATTCATCTTTTCCTGCGCATAACTCCGGGCAGCTTCATCTGGATTTTTAATTAAGCTGTTTACCCATACGCCTACCTGGCTGGCATTTAGCTTCTCCAACAATTTGAAAGAAAAAACAGCCTGCCCTGAATTCGGTAAGGTGATCATATCTTCCAGTTTGGTGGTAATCCGGGCAAAACCCTTTTCCAGTTTGTCCTGTTGAAATTCAGAGCTCTCCAGTTTCAGCCGGATTTTATTCCGGTAGCCCCCATACAAGCGGTTAACTATAAAGAAATAACACCCTGCCAGCAACACGAGGAAAACGGAGATGTGTATGACTTCGAATGCCGGAATAAAAGCTAATCCAAAGATTAGCAACCCAGCTATAAACCGTGAGCTTTCGTTTACCAGTCCTTCCACTTTCGATTGCACGCTAAACCGGATACGGCCATCCAGTGGAATAAAGAATAATTTAAATACCGGGTTCTCCAGTGAGTCACGGAGCATCCAGTTAAAGAGTCGGCTCATGGCAACAAACAGGAAGAAATAAATAAATCCTGCGGGTGATTCGAGTTTATCAAAGCCAAAAATTGAACCTGCTAAAATCGACCCTAATGACAAGACACCCAAAATGGTGGGCAGAATAAATAAACTTACCTTTAATCCGTAATTGCTGATGATCCTGCTGTTTACGAAGGTCTGCATGATCAAACTCAACACATAAACTGCACCGGTAAAGAAGGCATTGAAGTCGGTAAGTTCACGTTGCTCCGGGTATTGTACCCTCACCATTTCCTGAAACGAAAATTGATTTAGCACAAAGGCCGTCATTGACACCATCAGGAGCACGGACATGAGGACAATGTAGGGATCAGCGAACATCCTGCCCACGCTCGAGTCTTTGCGTACATCTGCACCAAATTCACGTGGATCGTTTTTAGATAGTGTAAATGATCCTGCGATAATGAATAATAATATCCCTACAATGAATATGCTTACGGCACACGCCATCAGGTAATCAGTAGTATCCGGTACAAGCGTTGCCGTTAAGGGAATCAGGAAAGAAGCAAGGATTGCTGCGATTAGCTGACCGGTATCAATCCATCCAATGATGCTTTTGGATTGACGAAAATTAAAAAGTCGGCCGAACGTACCCCAGTAACTCAGTAACAGCAAGGCGATAATTGGTCCTGAAAAACAGAACAAAGAAAATACTACTGCCGATTGCCATTCCGGCTCACCGAAGTGAAGCAATACATACATGCCAATCGTATAGATCAATATACCGGTAACCACAAGAATAGTAAGCACCGAAAACCGGATGTAATTCTGTAAGAAGGAAAACAATCCGGTGGATATTATTCCAAGAATCCCCGTAACAAGAAAGGCCTTGTCCAGATACTCGCCTAATCTGTTCAGGAAAAGCGAATCAGCAGTTACCTGATAGGTAGCGATGAATACTCCCATGAAAAAACCGGTGGCCAGCATTAAGGCAACCTGATTTTGCTCGAGTGATCGTTTAGGTAACGTAGTTGAAAAAATGGCCATAGAAAGTACCAAATATAAAAAAAAACCGGCTTTAGAGAATTTAAAGCCGGTTTTAATAAAAACCTAGTTATGCACGCAACGGGGAAGACAATTATTTCGGAGTGGTGCTCTTCTCTGTCAGATATTCCGCATTCAAACCATCTACCACTTCCTGTGTAATATCCAGTGCATCTTCTCCATACAAAATATCGCTACCGGTATCATATTTAAAGACAACATGCAATCCTTTTTCCTTACCATATTTTTTAAGGAATACCGTTATTCTGTCATATAAATCCTTATTCAATTTTGACTGATCATTCATTAACTCCTGTGTGATCGATTGCTCAAATTGCTGAAGATTCTGTTGCTTTTTGCCCAGGTCTTCTTCTACAGCCCGAACCTGGCCAACCGTCATATTGTTGACATTACGTTGATACGCGGTAATCTCATTCTGTAGATTCTGCGCGCGGTTGATATAATCCTGTTCAACCTTTTGTTTTTTTGCTTCCAGTATTTCAGCCCGTGCCTTTAGAAATTCATAATTCTTTAATACTGAGTCGGAGTTGATGTACGCAACTTTAAGATCACCCACAATACCAAAAGCACCGGTTTCAGAGGTTTCTGCTGTACCTGGGGAAAAATGGAGATAGTACAAAACTCCAACGGCCACCAGTAAAACGCCATTTAAGACGAGCGAAATATTCTTCATATGTATAAATTTAGGGCGCAAATATAGACCAAAGCCCTACCTAAGGCAATGGCCTTACACGAAAATTAAACCATAGACGGAAATTCTGCCGGCAGATGGTTACGCCTCCTCGGCTTTTGTCTGGAAGGAATAAAGTGATGGATCTAATGTAATGGTGTCGTTATTAAAATTGTGGATGAACCCTTCAATCACTTCGGGTGTAATTTCTTCTACGTACAAACCAACGTCAAGCGCTATTCCAAAATCAACATGCACATCCTGGTCAACATGTTCCTTTACTTTAACGTGGTCGTCCTCTTCCAGTTCCATGATCACCTCCGCCATAAATAGACCGATTTCCTCCTCCTCACTATCCAGCGATTCCAGGTTACCGTTTTCATCCTCCTCATAGGTAATCTTTTTGTAATTGGGGAAGTGCTTGGCTGCGCGGTGCTCTGCTATTTCAAACATTTCACTTTCATGCTGTAGTCTCAGTGTATAGATCACAGCATCAAAAATCACCTCTTTATCCTCGTGTATCCCGATAAAATAAACATGGGCATACTCATCTGAATGTTCGTCCTGATCATCATACATAAATAATCTGCCCGTTGAATCAATCCGCTTTTTATACTCCGAAATTGTTGCCGGATCGAATCCGTTGTTTTGCTTTGGTGACATGATTGTAGTTATAGTCTATTCGTATACCAAGAAAGATTACTGCTCTGGAAAAAACAATGATAAAGATCATGTTTAGTTAAAATCTTCCTTTACCCGGATTACTCTTTAAACCATTCGGCATACATGGGATAATTCCTTGCCGTCCGTTCAATTACAGCCTTCATTTCTTCTCCAATTTCCTTAACACGTTTAGCAGGAATTCCTGCATAAATGCTGCCCGGCTCCACCCTTGTTCCGGGCAATACTACTGCGCCCGCTGCAATAACTGAATTGGATCCGATAAGGGCATCATCCAGTAGGATGGCTCCAATACCAATCAACACATTATCTTCAATAGTACATCCATGCACTACGGCATTGTGTGCGATAGAAACATTATTGCCTATCACCAGTTTTGCACGCTGATAGGTACAATGCAATATGGCACCATCCTGAATATTGGTATTGTTTCCAATGGTAATTGAGTGCACATCTCCCCTTACCACGGCATTGAACCACACCGTGCAGTTGTGCCCCATGGTTACTTCGCCAACAATAATTGCCCCGTCTGCCAAAAAGCAGTTTTCTCCAAACACAGGGGTATGCCCCCTTACTGATTTAATAATTGCCATAATTCAAATCTACTCTCCTGCTGGTGAATGCCCTTATCGGGATAAGCAAAATATGCTGACAAGATGTCACTTTAATCAATAAGTTGTATTTTTGTACCCTGATTTAGAGAAAATGCAGCATTTAATTGAAGATTTAACCGTTTTAGACGGATCAGAAGGGTGCGAAACTGTTCAGGTCTTAAAAGACCAGCACACCGGAAACAAACGAAAACTCTATATCGAAAGCTACGGCTGTCAGATGAATTTCTCGGACAGTGAAATCGTAGCATCCATCCTCCAAAAGGAAGGGTTTGATACAACATCGGACATCCTGCAGGCGGATGTTGTGTTCCTGAATACCTGTTCAATACGGGAAAAAGCAGAACAAACGGTGCGGAACAGGCTTATCCATATCAATGGACTGAAGCGAAACAAACCTGAAATGTTGGTGGGTATTCTGGGCTGCATGGCCGAACGCCTGAAAGCGAAGCTACTGGAAGAAGAACAAATTGTAGACCTGGTGGCCGGCCCGGACGCTTACCGCGATTTACCAAAGCTCATTGAGCAGGTTGATGAGGGTGAGAAAGCCGTAAACACCTTCTTGTCGCGTGAAGAAACCTATGCCGACATTGCTCCTGTTCGCCTGAATTCCAATGGAGTAACGGCCTTCATCTCCATCATGCGGGGATGTGATAACATGTGCTCCTTCTGTGTGGTTCCGTTCACACGCGGACGTGAGCGCAGCCGGGATCCACACTCCATTGTGGCCGAAGCAACAGACCTGTTCGAACGGGGGTATCGGGAAGTAACACTTCTCGGACAAAATGTGGATTCCTACAAATGGAGTGATGAGGAAAATAATAAAGCACTCCTGGAAAAAAAGAATATAGACAGCGTGGTGAATTTTGCTTCCCTTCTCGAACAGGTAGCCACTATTCATCCGGATCTCAGGGTGCGGTTCTCCACCTCGCATCCCAAAGACATTACCGATGAAGTGCTTCATACCATGGCCCGGCACCATAACATCTGCAAATACATTCACCTTCCGGTACAAAGCGGTAATAGCCGAATACTTGACATCATGAATCGTGGCTATACCCGTGAATGGTACCTGGACAGAATCAAGAGAATACGCGAAATTCTGGGAGAAGATTGTGGCATTTCGTCTGATATGATAACCGGATTTTGTACAGAAACAGAAGCGGAACACCAGGACACCCTCACCATGATGGATGCCGTACAGTACGATTTCGCCTATATGTTTTTTTATTCGGAGCGTCCCGGTACACAGGCTGCCAAAAAATTCGCTGATGACATTTCCCCTGACATCAAGAAACGGAGATTGCAGGAGATCATACACAAACAAACCGAACATTCCCTTATCCGAAATAAACGCGATGTTGGAAAAGTACATCAGGTATTGATCGAAGGGTTTTCGAAAAAATCAACAGACTTTTTACAAGGTCGTACTACCGCCAATAAAGTCGTGGTTTTTCCGAAAGAAAATTTTCAGAAAGGACACTATGTTACTGTACACGTACACGATTGTACCGGAGCCACACTTTTAGGTAAAGCAGTATAATATTATGAGTTTTACGGATGCACATATTCAAAGCATAAAACAACGCTTTGCCATTATTGGGAATTCCCACTTACTGAACAATGCCGTTCGGGTTGCCATGCAGGTTGCACCAACCGATATGTCGGTATTGATCACCGGAGAAAGCGGAAGTGGAAAAGAATCGTTTTCAAAAATAATTCATCATTTAAGTCCGCGTAAACATGGGCAGTTCATCGCGATCAATTGCGGCTCCATTCCGGAAGGCACCATTGATTCCGAATTATTCGGACATGAAAAGGGATCCTTTACGGGGGCACATGAATCGCGTAAAGGATATTTCGAAGTAACGAATGGCGGTACCATTTTTCTGGATGAAATTGGTGAAATGCCGTTGGGCACCCAAGCGCGATTGTTACGCGTGTTGGAAAATGGAGAGTTTATTAAAGTTGGATCATCAAAGGTTTTAAAAACCGATGTGCGTGTTGTGGCCGCTACCAACATCAACCTGATGCAAAGGGTAGAAGAAGGTAGATTTCGGGAAGACCTGTATTACCGGTTGAGCACAGTTCCTATTTATGTACCACCCTTGCGCGAGCGTGGCAAGGATATCGAATTATTATTCCGGAAGTTTGCTTCTGATTTTGCAGAGAAATATAAAGTAAAGCCAATAGTACTTACCGAAGAAGCCAAAGAAGTACTGCTGCAGTATCGGTTTCCCGGTAACATCCGTCAATTGAAAAACCTGGTTGAGCAAATCTCTGTTCTCTCTACTGACAGCAAGGAAATTACTGACGAAAAACTATTACACTACCTGCCCCAGGAAAAAAGCTTGCCGGCATTGTACCGAAACAAAGGGGAACATGATTCCATCACAGAGCGTGACCTCTTGTATAAAGTACTGTTCGACATGAAAAAGGATATGGTGGACCTGAAAAAGATTGTGCTTGAAGGGTATAACCACCAGGGAACTGCCGCACAATTGGTGAAAGATCATCCTTCCCTATTTGAAGGGATGGAATCCAAAGGTGAACCAGTTGTGCTCAACTTGAACGCGAATACCCCTACCCTACAGCCTATAGAAGAAGAAGATGAAGAAGTTCAGGATATTACCCATGAAACAGAGGAGGATTCTCTTTCCATTGAAAAGAAAGAAAAAGAATTAATCATTAAAGCGCTCCGAAAAAATAACAATAAACGAAAATACGCGGCACGGGATTTGGGAATTTCCGAACGCACCTTATATCGGAAAATAAAACAATACGACCTTGATGAATAAAGGAATACCTATTCCATGGGGAACAGCACTTCTTTTGGTTGCCCTCTGTTGTACGCTACCGGTTTGGTTTTCATCCTGTGGTGTGTATTCCTTTACAGGATCAGGCACCAATGCTAAAACCATTTCCATTGAAGAGTTTTTTAATAATACTGATCTTGGTCCTGCCAATCTCGGGCAAACTTTTACCAACAGTTTAAAAGATTACATGATTCAAAACACCAACCTGAGTGTTGTTCAGGAAGATGGAGAATTGCACCTGGAAGGAATCATTACCAGTTACCGGGTTACACAAATCGCCCCAACGGCCAGTGGTGATCCTTCGAGAATTGATGCAGCAGCTTCAAGCCGGCTTACCATTACAATTAAAGCAACCTATGTTAATTCCCTTGATGAAACCATGAGCTTTAAAGACAAATCGTTCTCTTTCTACCGCGACTTTAGCAATGATTTAAACCTGACGGACATTGAAGACACCTTAATTCGTCAGATCTATGAACAACTCATACTCGACATCTTCAATGCGTCAATTGCCAATTGGTAAAATTTAAGTATTTTTACCTAGGCCCATTTATCGTGAATAAAAATCAACTCCACACTTTGCTAGGTGATTATTTAGCCAGTTCCCTCCCACAGGCTGAAGAAATTGCTGTATTGAGACATCAGTATCCGTATAGTCAGGTATTCCATGTGTTGGCTGCCCGCACGGCAAAAGATCACAACTTTGCCAATCAACAGGCTTTACTTCAACTGGCTGCCGTATACAGTACGGACCGGACGGTGTTAAAAGAGATCATGACATCACCCTCTTTACAGGAGCCATCAGAAGAAACGCGTGACCATGCTACTCGTATAACCACACCCGGTATCGATTATGCTGTTGAGATAATTCATGATATGGAACGCTTGCATGAGCTGAAGGATAAGTTCGAAAAAATGTTTATGAATTCAGAACCTGAAGCCTCGACCAACGCTACACTTCAGGCTTCTGAACACATTGAGGAATCGGAAGCCAGTGAACCGGAACAAAAGCGTTCGAAACGTCAGCGGTTAATTGAATTGGCAAAGGAACTACTACCGGAAGAACAGCTTGACGATGCTAATAAGAACGTGCGAAGCGACC
>CAZCRJ010000052.1:8616-10442 GCA_964501015.1 uncultured Roseivirgaceae bacterium
AATATTATAAAAACCCAACAAAAACAATAGAAATTTACGAATCAATTGAAGAAATAAGGGCTACCAAAAAGAAAATGCAGCCCGCCAATGAAAAGACGAAAGAACAGATCGAGCTCATCGAGCACTATATCAACACCCAACCTTCCCGTACCACACCTAAAGTAAAGGAAGAAACCAACCTGGATCTTGCATCAACTTTAAAAAGTGGTGAATTCGGGGAGAATATTGTTTCCGAAACCTTGGCCGAAATATTGGTGAGGCAAGGAAAAAAAGAAAAGGCAATAGAAGTGTATAAAAAGCTGATTTGGAAGTTTCCACAAAAAAAGGCTTACTTTGCGGCTCAAATCGAAGACTTAAGAAAATAACATGTTTACATTCATTGTAGGGCTCATCATTTTTGTGTGTGTTTTGTTGGTGGTTGTCATTTTGGCACAAAATGCCAAGGGTGGAGGGTTATCCAGCCAGTTTGGGGGTTCAGGTGCATCCAATATCATAGGAGTAAAGAAAACCGGTGACTTATTGGAACGCTTGACCTGGGGTTTTGTAATCACCTTAATGGTATTATCCCTGGCATTATCTACCAATTTAGCAACACCTTCTTCCGGTCCAGGTAACGACATTTTAGATCGTGCAGGTGAACAAGCAACACCGGCCATGCCCATTCAAGAACCCTCTCCTACGGAAGACGAACAATAATAAAATCAGCACGCTGATATGGAAAAGTCCAGGAATATCCCTGGACTTTTTTTATGCCGCCATAGTGATGTGTTTAATAAATAGCCGTTTAGCAACAGGCATTAAAGTAGCTGTAAACGGGAATTTTAATTTAGAAGTAAACAGGTAGGTTGCCGGATTGGGCAGGTCTTTAAACCTTCGGATCAAACCAAGTTTTATGCTTTCGTAGGATATAAAATTACTCTTGAGCACCGTATCAACCAATTGTGTATTCAAACTGCGGAATTGTTCATGCGCATCTTCAAATATACTAACCTGATACCGGTAGACCTGTGCCTCCGATTGTGGTGGTTGGGCAACAACCAGGTACCCTTCATGGGCATAGAGTGGTGTAACCCCAATGGGGGAAATTTCACAATTCGACTCAACGTATTCAAAAATTACGGACCCTTCCTGAAGGGAGTCCCTAACCTGAGGAATGGCAAATTCCAGAATGGACTCCAGCTCGTTCATCACATCATCATCATTGATCAACTTATTATAGCTTAGTTCCAGCTTTTTAAAATCTTCAAGCGAAAGCTCTTTGGGGAAAGATTCACGAATAAGTGATTTATTTTCCTTTATCGATACCAGATTCCTATAATGAAATACGAGGTCAGCCATATGGGGATAAAGCTCTACCCGATCAAATGACGTTTTAACATGGTTCAAATACGCCAGTAGGATGTACTTCTTGTATTCGAAATCAATCAACCCCTGTGTAAGCCAATCCTGTGAAAGTTTGTCCATATATCATGTATTTGGCTAAAAATTAAAGAATTCATTGTCAGATTTCAAATGCCTTAAGCAGAACAGGATCGGTAAAAAGTGTCAGCTTTAACAGCATACCCTGCCAATACTGTCAGTTCACTAGCAAAGCTACTGCCAAATACCCCATCAGCGTTTACAAAATCTGCCATTTTGTTTGAATATATACCATTTTTGCTCAATTGGCACAGATCCTGATAAGCGGTGTATGTCAAATTTTTAAACCTTAAAATTCATATACCATATGGCAAAAATCAACTTCAAACCAAATGAAGACCGGGTATTAGTTGAACCCGCTGAAGCTGAAACCAAAACTTCTTCCGGACTTTATATTCCGGATTCCT
>CAZCRJ010000053.1:0-10391 GCA_964501015.1 uncultured Roseivirgaceae bacterium
TCAACGTGGCGTTGATTGAATTCTCGTCATATTTTGTTTGCACCACCATATCTGCGGCACGCTCTCCTAATTGCGGCTCCATGTTGCATCCGGATAGGAGTGCTGTGTAAAGAATAAGTTGCAATAATCCCACTTTCATATGTTTTCTCTTTTATAAAATGCACTGTTCATTACAGTAGCAACGAAAATTAATAGAATCTGGTTTGTAGGATAGTAAAAAAGAAATCTCAGCCTTTAATAAAGCTTTTCCGTGGTTATTTGGCTAACCAGTTCCTTTTTAGCATTACTTCCATAATCTTTGAGAGGCATTCCTCGCGTGGATATTCCCGGTTGGCCAGCACGATATACAGGATTCTCTTTTCAGGAAATGATACATAGTGGCAATAAAATCCACCTTGTGTGCCGGTATGGCTTACCATCTTAACTCCGTCATCGGTATGTTCAATAAACCAAGACAATCCAATAAAAGGCTGAGTGTTGCCCTTCCAATTAGAAGGAGTAAAAATTCGTTTAGACTCCGCAATTGTTTCTTCAGACAAAAATGTTGCCTTTTCCATTGCCTGTGCGTAAAAGAGAAGTTCTTCTATAGAACTCCATACACCGCCATTTCCTGCAGCGGCAAACGTGGGCTCTTCACCATAATCCTTTTCAATCCATTGATTGTCTCCTTTAACATATCCATGTGATACTCCTGATTGGGGATATGGACCATTGGTTATGGTGCTGGTCAGCATTCCGGAAGGTTTAAAAATATGTTCTGCGATAAATTCCTGCCAAACCGAACCACTCACTTTTTCTATGATTAATGCCAATGCATTAAAGGCCGGATTAGAATATTCATAATTTTCTCCTGGCTCAAATAGCAAGGAGTCCGCCTGCAAAATGGGGGCCCAGTTTTCTTCATCTTTTGCCGTGAGGTAGAATACTGAATCTTCCACAATTCTTCGCATATCCGGTAAACCGGAAGTGTGGGTGAGTAAATGACGAAGTGTTACCTTATCCGCAATTTCCTGATGTTTAAATTCCGAAAAATACAGTGACACTGGGTCTTCAAGCGTAAGTTTCCCTTCATCGCGAAGGATAAGAATTCCGTATGCCACAAATGTTTTGGAAATTGAACCCAGGTTAAAAAGAGTTTCAGCAGTAATAGGCTCCTTTGAATGGAGATTCGATAATCCATAGTTTTTAGAAAAAACCCTTTCCGTATTTTTTACTATCACAATGGATGCGCCTGGCTCCCCATCAGTAAAAATTGAGGAGAAATACTTATCCAACTCGTACACGAGGTCATCGTTACTGTTTGTTGAACAACTAATTAAGGATAACAGACAAATAAAGGCAGGGGATAAAATTTTCATGGAATGCCATTTTTTATTCAAGTTGAATAAAAAATATTTCCTTTACCAGCAATGAAAACAGAAGCGGTAACAATTTGTGCTAAGGGAAAGTAATCTGTCCGGCAGGCTGCTGAAAGAAATTACATCAGGTACTAGTTACCTGTTCGTACCCAAATTTGGTGGGATGTACTGGATTCGAACCAGTGACCCCCTGCCTGTCAAGCAAGTACTCTGAACCAGCTGAGCTAACACCCCGGTAAGGAAGCTACAACGTAAGCGATTATCCCTGCATCTTCAGTAACGAGACATAACTCTTTTCCTTACTTTTTATCAGAAGCCTGAGTTATGGACAAATGATTCTATAGTAAAGCGCTGGCGGGGTGCTATCTCCCTAGCCTTGTAGTTTTCCGGTAATGCCTCCGGATCGCCCGGATAACCAATGGCCATTACTACACCTGGTTCATATACCTCTGCGGAAATGTTAAGTCTTGTGAAAAGTTTATACCTATCATAGCCTCCCATCTGATGAACGTTTAATCCAAATTCTGTTGCCTGCAATGACAGAAATGCGTTGGCAGCACCCAGATCATATTTCGCTGAGTGATTGACCATTCCATTTCGCAAGTGGTTTCTCCGCGTCATGCTAAAGATTACCAGGGGTGCCTCTTTAGCCCAAAAACGGTTGCTCTCGTTTAGTGCTTCAAGAAGAATGGAATATAGCTCCTCCTGATTCTTTGTAGCATACACATAAACCCATGGTTGTTCATTCATCGATGATGGCGCCCATCGGGCAGCCTCAAACAACACTTTTATTTTTTCCTCTTCAACCGGTTTATGTGAATACGCACGCAAACTTCTTCGATTTTCGATCACACCTAAAACAGGAGCCTCAATAGTTGAGGAGGTTTGTAGTTTAGTAAGTTGTGTTTCCATTGTTTCTGACATCAGGTTCTATAATTAACAGAAAACTCCTTCGATAGTTTACTTAATCCTGATTGGTATTCCGCAGATTACTGGTTTTATAAAAAATCCATGCATTTGAATCTGCCGGTACACTAACCGATTTTTAATAATCATTAGCCTGACAATTGCCCAAAATCAGTCTTCGATTAGCACACCCATCTTGCCCACCTGGTAATCGCGCATGGCTTCCAAAATCTGGGTTTGATTGTTCATCACAAACGGGCCATGTGAAACTACCGGCTCATTTAATGGTTCACCACTCAGCAGTAACACCCGTGTATTTTCAAGTGCCTGCATGGTTATCCCTTCTTCATCATTATTAAAATGAACAATATGAAGTTCTTCCACTAATCCGAAACCTTCTATGGTGAGTTTTCCATCCAGTAAATAAAGTATTGTATTATGCTGAACAGGAATCGGAATGGAAATACGGCCGCCTTTTTTGAACTCAGCAGTAGCTGTATTGACAGAGGTCTGTGACGGAATAGGTCCTTTGCACCCTAAAAGTTCACCGGAAAATACATTTAGCTTGACTAATCCATCATCTGATAATAGTGAAGGAACTTCATCAGCAGCCACCGGATAGTAGGCCGGCTGATCCATTTTATGCTTAGCCGGTGTGTTGATCCACAATTGAATAATTTCCTGTCTCCCACCTATTTCATGTATATCGTGAGGTGGACGCTCGCTATGTATTATGCCCATACCGGCATTCATCCATTGTGCCCCACCAGCATAAATGGTACTGTTATTACCACGGCTATCGCGGTGATTAACGCCTCCTTTAAAAATAAAAGTTACCGGAGAAAAGCCTCGATGTGGGTGTGGGCCAACACCACCTTGTTTTGGAGGAACATTTACCGGTACGCTAACATCAGCATGATGCAATAAAAGAAAAGGATCAATTTGTTGAACCTGTTGTGTAGGCAGAGGTTGGCGTACGGGTAATCCTCCCATGTCCACAGGGTGTGCAAATAATAAGCGGGAAACAGTACGTGTTTTCATGTTCGATTAAGTAAAGTTATTACAATTGTTGTATATACAACTATTTGCCTATAGTTTTCGTTCAATGAAAAATATCCGAACTAAATCTAAAAGAATTGGTTTATTTACACTACATAACAAGCGTATTATGAGCAAGCAATTAGTTACCGGTCTCCATCACGTTACCGCACTGGCAGACGAAGCACAGAAAAATGTTGATTTCTATGCCGGCATTCTCGGACTGCGCATGGTGAAAAAGACCATCAATTTTGATGCACCGGATGTTTATCATCTTTATTATGGAAATGAAACAGGTAGCCCAGGCACCATCATGACCTTCTTTCCTTATTCGTCATTGGCAAAAGGCAGGCATGGCAAAGGACAAATGACAGTAACCTCTTTTTCAGTTCCTGAGAATAGTCTGGAGTATTGGATGAAGCGATTAAAGAAATTCAGCATTAAGCACACACAACCTCAACAGCGCTTCGATGATGAAGTTTTTATCTATTTCGAAGATGTTCACGGACTTGGACTGGAGTTGGTATTTACTTCAGGGGATAAACGCCCGGGATTCACCTACGGACAAATACCGGAAGATTATGCTGTAAAGGGTTTCTATGGTGTTGAACTCGCTGAGGAAGGATACGAGCGTACAGCAGCATTGTTGCTGGAAGGTATGGATCATAAATTGATTGCGGAGAAAGGAAATCGAGTTCGGTATTCGGCTAGTGGTGTTGCAGGCGATTTTGTTGACATAGAGTGGTCACCCAACAGCATTCGTGGACTGGGAGGAAGCGGTACCATACATCACCTTGCATTCGCTACGCCCGATGATGCCACCCAACTTGAAGTGCGCGAAAAGCTTTTGTCACAAGGATATCATGTTACACAAGTTATGGACCGCCAGTACTTTCACAGCATTTATTTTCGTGAACCAGGAGGTATTTTATTTGAAATTGCAACCAACCCACCTGGTTTTACAATCGATGAGGCTCCTGAAAAACTGGGTGAAGAATTAAAGTTGCCAGCCTGGTATGAAAACGTGCGGGATAAAATTGAAGCCGGCTTGCAACCGATAAAGGTTCAGACGGATAAGTTTATGGATTAACGTTGAAGTACGAAATATGTTCTACATCGTAAAGCAGTTTTTAAAAAGACTACAGAAGCAATGACTCATAGTAAGAAAATAATAGAAACCGGAAAACCATTGAAGGATGCAAAGAAGGTATTAATCATGCTGCACGGAAGGGGTGCATCTGCCGAAGATATTATTTCACTATCAGAATTTCTGCCGGTTGATGACTTCTATATCACAGCCCCACAAGCGACTAACAATTCCTGGTATCCATATGGCTTTATGGTACCTATTCAACAAAACGAACCCTGGTTAAGCAGTGCACTGGAACTGGTAAATGGTTGTGTTGCCGACATCAAGAAAGCCGGCATCACTTCAGAGAACATTTTTATACTTGGTTTTTCACAAGGTGCCTGTCTTACCCTGGAGTATTCAACACGATACGCACAACGTTGGGGAGGCGTACTTGCATTTACTGGCGGATTAATCGGTGACCAAATTTATCCAGCTCATTATTCCGGAAGTTTTAAGTCAACACCGGTGTTCATCTCTAACAGTAATAACGATCCTCATGTGCCACTTGTACGTAGCGAAGATTCAAAAAGTCTGATGGAGAAAATGGGGGCGAACGTCTCATTACAAGTATACCCTGGTCGCCCGCATACAATTTTACAAGAAGAGCTCACACTGGCTTCCAAACTATTTGCCTGATTACCAGGGAATGACTTTTCGATCTCGGAAAAATTTTCCTGTTGCCTTCATATCAGAAGTAGCTAACCATACAGCTGTATCTGCACCCTGCTCCACTGAACGGGGCGCTGATTTTCCACCCATATCTGTTTTTACCCAACCCGGACAATACGCATTAACTGCAATTGATTTTGGTTCCAGCTCATACGCCAAATGACGGGTAAGGGCATTGAGTACAGATTTAGAAATACAATAAGCCGGTGACCACCCTCCTACCGGATCGGACATACTACCACCACCACTCGAGGTGTTGATGATTCTTCCTCCATTTGGCATAAGCGGAAGAAAGTATTTTACCATCACCAACGGGCCCAGCACATTCGTCTGATAGGTGTGTTGGAATACCGATGAAGGATCACTAGAAATAGTTTGATCTTCTCGCAACAACACTGCTGCATTGTTAATAAGTACATCCACCATACCAAATTGTTTCCTTATCTGCTGTGCCGCACGCATAATGCTTTCTTCATCATTTACATCCAGTTGGGTGAAATGCACCTCGAGTCCTTCTTCTTTTAATCGATCAGCAGCCTCTTTACCTTTAGTGCTATCACGTGCCGTTACAATTACGTTGTGTGCCCGTTTCGCCAATTGCCGTGCGACTTCAAAGCCAATGCCTTTGTTGGCACCGGTTACAACAATAGTACGCGCATCATTATTCATGTAGTAAAACTTAATTCAGGTGTACTTGCTTGTTATACTTGTTCCTGTATTCAATTGGAGTGAGGCCAGTTATTTTTTTGAAAGTAGTGCGAAAAGCTTTGATATCGGTGTACCCCACATCGTACATCACTTCGTTTATATTTTTGCGGCTGGATTCGAAGTTTCGTTTGGCGGCTTCCATTTTAATGCGCTGCATATATTCCAGTACCGTATTGTTCGTGGCCTGTTTAAATCTTCGTTCAAACGTTCTGCGCCCCATACCAAACTTTGCTGCCAGTTGCTCAACGGTAGGTCGCTCATCAATATGTTGTTCAATAAATTCCTGGGCTTGCTTAATAGTAGCATCGGTGTGGGCTTTTTGTCCCTGAAACATCGCAAAAGCCGACTGACTTTCACGATCGATATCAATGGCAAAATACTTTGCTGCCAGGATGGCCGTTTCCCGACCCGCATATTTTTCCACTAAATGCAAGAGTAGGTTCCAATAAGAATTTGCACCACCACTGCTATACAGATGATTCTCTTCGGTAACGATTCGTCCGTCCACCAATTCCACTTCTGGAAACATGGAACGAAACTGATTGGCAAAACCCCAATGCGTTGAACATTTCTTTCCATTCAGCAGCCCGGTAGAAGCAAAAAGAAAAGCACCCAGGCAAAGCGAAGCAACCTCAGCTCCCTGCTGGTGCTTTTCAAGAATCCAGGGAATTAATTTTTTATTGAGTGAAATCGCTTGCTCCATATCTCCAAATAGGGCTGGTATAATCACCAGGTCGGTTTGCTTCACTTGGTCTACCAACACCTCGGTGTGTACGGAGTATAATCCATCATTAAGTTGTATCTCCTTTTTCGCACCTACCAACTGAATATTAAACAGTGGCTTTCTGCCCGACTGAATCATGAACTGATTAAGGGCAGAAAATAAATACTGAGGATCGGCAATGGCCTGCATAACCGAAGACTCCGGAACAAGAATGGAGATGTGTTTCATATACTAAAACTACAAAATAACTTGTCGCAAAGCGCCCCATGATTGTCGTTTTTGCACATGCCCGCCTATTTCAATTCTGCTTACATTTGATCTGCAACTTAGAAACCCATGGAAACAGCAAGCAACATAACCGTTCGGGCCAGTGTTAAGGCTCCTGTAGATAAAGTCTGGAAACTCTGGACGACTCCGGACCACATCACGCAATGGAACAATGCTTCGGATGATTGGCATACACCCCATGCTACGAACGACTTACGCACAGGCGGAAAGTTTCTCTCGCACATGGCCGCGAAAGATGGCAGCTTTAGTTTCGATTTTGAAGGAACCTATTCGAAAGTTGAACTTCATAAATCAATTGAATACACCCTGGCCGATGGACGTGACGTAAAAATAAACTTCACCGTTAACGGAAACGAAACTGAAGTAGAAGAAATCTTTGAAGCCGAAAATACAAACTCACTTGACTTGCAGCGTAGTGGATGGCAAGCTATACTGGATAATTTTAAAAAGTATGCCGAATCAAAAACTGCGTTTGAAACATTAACGTTTGAAATCCATATTCAGGCACCTGTAGAAAAAGTCTATGCAACCATGCTGAATGAACACCATTACCGAACCTGGACATCAGCCTTCAATGCAACATCACACTTCAAAGGTTCCTGGGAAACCGGCTCAAAAATACTTTTCATTGGTACGGATGAAAAGGGAAATGAAGGCGGTATGGTTAGTCGGATTCGTGAAAATATTCCGAATGCATTTGTATCCATTGAGCATCTCGGAATCGTACAAGACGGCCACGAAATTACCAGCGGAAAGGATGTGGATGGGTGGGCCGGATTGTTTGAAAACTATACCTATAAAAAATTGCGTAACAACCAGACCCTACTTAAAATAGACCTGGACACAAACCCTGAATTCAAATCTTACTTTTCAGAAACATATCCTAAAGCATTGGAAATTCTTAAGAAGCTTTGTGAACGCTGATCGTGTTAGTCAATCATTAACCTATAAAACTATTCTGTTATGGCTCGTGTAAGTACCTACCTCAATTTTGCCAACCAAACCGAAGAAGCATTTCTGTTTTACCAATCCATTTTCGGTGGCGAGTTTATTGGCGGCATTAACCGCTTTGGCGATATGCCACCGGCAGAAGGCATGCCTCCGCTACCAGAAAAAGACAAGAATCTTGTATTGCACATGGGGCTATCAATTCTTGGCGGGCATCTATTAATGGGTTCGGATGCACCGGAATCCATGGGTTTTAAAACAACCTTCGGTAACAACGTCCACATCAATCTTGAGACAGATACACGCGAAGAGACGGATCGCTTGTTTAATGCACTCTCTGCAGGAGGAAAAATTACCATGCCCCTACAAGACATGTTTTGGGGCGACTACTTTGGTAGCTGCAATGATAAATTCGGAGTGCAGTGGATGGTGAATTGCGCTTCCAAATAAAAAGTTACGCTATGACGAAATCCATTTATCCCTGCCTATGGTTTGATGGACAGGCAGAGGAAGCGGCTACGGTATACTGCTCCATTTTCAACAATTCAGCCATCACCGAAAAAAATCCCATTGTTGTCAATTTTGAATTAGACGGTTTCCGTGTGATGGGTCTGAATGGTGGCCCAAAATTTAAAATCAATCCTTCCATTTCACTTTTTGTGTATTGTACCAGCGAGGAAGAAACCGAACGTATTTACAACGGCTTGATTCCAGACGGCTTTGCCATGATGCCATTGGATACGTATCCGTGGAGCAAAAAATATGGCTGGCTGCAGGATAAATTTGGTATGACCTGGCAGATTTCAGTAGTGGATAAACCCGGTACGCCATTTTCGATTAAGCCAAGTTTTCTATTCACTTCATCACAATTTGGCAAGGCTGAAGAGGCGATCAATTTTTATCGGTCCATTTTTAAAACCTCAACCACAGATTTACTCCTTCATTATGAGGCTAACGACCCTAGTGCAGGTAAGGTTCTGTATTCGGAATTTCAACTAAATAACTATCCGCTCATTGCCATGGATGGTCCTGGTGAACATGGCTATACATTTAGTGAAGGTGTTTCTTTAGTAGTGGAATGTGAGACGCAGGAAGAAATTAATCACTACTGGAACAAATTAACGGAAGGCGGACGTGAAGACATGTGCGGCTGGCTGAAAGATAAGTTTGGTGTCTCGTGGCAAATCGTTCCCAGCATATTGGGTAAGTTGATGAGCGACCCGGAAAAAGCACCTCATGTGATGCAGGCTTTTCTGCAAATGAGAAAATTTGATATAGCAACTTTACTTCGCGCCTGACCACGCCCATGGTAGAAGTTTTTAAAACCAATGTAGTAGATATGGCCGTTGCCGATAAAATTGCTTCTGAGCTCAATCAACTAATTCCCATGACAAGGATTAATTTCGACCTGGACGATTGCGATCGGATTTTACGAGTGGAGGTTAACAGCAAGATTGCTGTTGCACGTATTCAGGATTACCTTCAACAGGAAGGATTTATATGTGAAGTGTTAGCGGATACTGTAACAGATGTCAACAGAACTAAGTAATTAAATTAATAATATTATAAACATAAAAATTATGGCAACAATCAATCCTTATATCAATTTTAATGGAAACACTGAAGAAGCCTTTACCTTTTATAAATCTGTCTTTGGAGGAGAGTTTTCAATGGTAGTTCGATTCAAGGATATGCCGAAAAATCCGGGAAACAATTGGGACGAAAGTGAAGCCGATAAAATTATGCATATTGAATTACCTATCAGTAAAAATGATATTTTAAGAGGAAATGATGTTCCAAGATATATGGGCAAGGTAAACGAGAATGAGCACAGAAGTAAGATTTTTGTTTCAACAGAAAGTAAAGAAGAAGCAGACCATATATTCAACGGACTATCTGCAGGTGGACAAATTGAAGTGCCACTTGAAGAGAGCCCTTGGGGTTCTTATTTTGGCATGTTTAGAGATAAGTACGGAATAGAATGGATGATAAACTTTCAAACAAATTGAAATAATGAAGGTTAACTCCGAAAATCAACGAACCGCTAACCCGCCTAAACACAAAGCCAAAAACAGTTAGAGTTGAAATACCATGAACAAAAATGGCTTTAAAGACATTGATTCCTACATCCAAACATTTCCTAAAGATGTTCAGGTACTTTTACAACAACTTCGCGAAACCATTCTCAAAGCAGCTCCGCAGGCTGAAGAAGCCATCAGCTACCAGATGCCTACTTTCAAGTTGAAGGGTAATCTGGTGCATTTTGCCGCATACAGAAATCATATTGGCTTTTACCCGGCACCATCTGGATTAACTGAATTTCAAAAAGAAATTTCGAAATTCAAACATTCTAAAGGGGCGGTTCAATTTCCACTAGACAAACCGCTCCCCTTCAGCTTAATTACCAAAATTGTAAAATACAGGGTCAAGAAAAATCTGGAAAAGGTGAAGGCACAAAAGTCCAGCACAAAAAGTACATAAGAACAAGAAATGCATTTTGCCATCTCTGAGCGTATTGAAAGTCTGTTACGACAACCTCAGCTTGATATAAATCCTTTAGCTCACCACTTTAAAATTAAACGCCCCATTTTGCGTAGCGCCCCACACGCGTAGCCAAATA
>CAZCRJ010000054.1:0-10360 GCA_964501015.1 uncultured Roseivirgaceae bacterium
CATCGCAATCAAAATTTGATGTAAATAAAGTCCGCGCAGATTTCCCGATTCTGAATCAAAAAGTTAACGGGCATCCGCTGGTGTATCTGGATAATGCAGCCACCACACAGAAGCCGCAGGCTGTGATTGATGCGCTGGTGCACTACTACACTTATGACAACAGTAATGTACATCGAGGCGCACATACGCTGAGTGATCGTGCAACTGCAAAATTTGAAGCGGCACGCAAGACCGTAGCGGCATTCATAAATGCAGAAAATGCCAGTCAGATAATCTGGACACGCGGCAGCAGCGAGTCAATCAATCTGGTGGCTGCAAGCTGGGGTGGCGCATATCTGAAAACCGGGGATCGTATTCTGGTGTCAGCGCTGGAGCATCACTCCAATATCGTGCCCTGGCAAATGGTATGTGAGGAGAAGAAAGCAAAGCTTCGAATAATTCCGGTTACCGATTCAGGTGAACTCAATCTAAACGAATTCAAAAAACTACTGTCGGATAAAACAAAAATTGTTTCCGTAAACCATGCTTCCAACAGTTTGGGAAGCATTAATCCGGTAAAAGAAATTGTAACACTGGCACATTCCGTTGGAGCCATAACAGTAATTGATGGTGCGCAGTCTGGAGCACATCTCCACATTGATGTTCAGGACCTGAACTGTGATTTCTATTGTCTTTCCTCCCATAAAATGTACGGTCCAACAGGCGTTGGTATTTTATACGGCAAAAAGGAAATACTCGAAAGCATGCCTCCCTACCAAGGTGGAGGAGAAATGATTAAAAATGTGACATTCGAGAATACTACCTACAACGATTTACCCTATAAATTCGAAGCCGGCACACCCAACATAGCCGATGTTGTTGCCTTCAAATACGCTATGGACTTTATTTCGGATCTGGGTAAAGAAGTCATCGCTGCACATGAACATGAATTGCTTCAGTATGCCACTGAACGATTAGCCGCGCTTCCTCGGGTTAAATTGGTGGGCACAGCAAAAGAAAAAGTAAGTGTGGTATCCTTTGTTGTGGAGGGAATACATCCTTTTGACATTGGACAAATGCTGGACACACGGGGCATTGCCGTGCGCACCGGACATCATTGTACGCAGCCATTGATGGATCACTTTGGAATTGAAGGCACGGTGCGGGCATCGTTTGCAGTGTATAACACGAAAGAAGAAATTGATCAGTTAACGGAAGGGTTGTCGAAAATTATTAAATTCATGGCCTAGCTAAACAATACTTTTATGAAGAATGAAGAAAGGATTGTGGAATTACTTGCAGAAATGGTAAGAGGTCAGGATCGTCTTGTTGGAGAAGTATCTCAAATGAAACAGGAGGTCAGAAACGTTAAGGAGGAAATTCAGCAAATGAATGTTGAAATAATGAAACAAGGTCTGCAAACCGCGGAAAACTCACGGGCCATTCTTAAGCTTGCTGATGAAATTCGTCTTGTTGCTGAGCATGAAAAGAGAATTTCAAAACTAGAACTGACTGTCTTTAAATAATGACAAGTATCAACGCGATTCAAGATGAAATCATAAACGACTTCTCCCTGCTCGATGGCGATATGGAGATGACGGTGTTTTACCTGATGGAGCTTGGACAGAAACTTCCATCCATGAAAAAGGAAGATCAAACGGAAGATAATGAAGTTAGGGGTTGCCAGTCGAAAGTTTGGTTGGCGGCTAAACTGGAAGATAACAACGTGTACTTCTCAGCTGACAGCAACACGGCAATAACCAAGGGTCTGGTGAGTTTACTGATCAGGATTTTTAATGGTCAGCAACCGGATGCCATCTTAACTGCTGATCTGTATTTCATGAGCAAGATTGGCATGGAACGCTTTATCGGAACACAGCGTTCCAATGGTTTCGCGGCCATGATTAAGCAAATAAAGATGTACGCATTGGCCTTTAAAGCACAACAGGAAGTAAAGTCATGAGTGATACAGAACAAATTATCCAGACAGATGGTCCTGCCCTTCCCGACCTAAAAGAAAAGGTTTTGAGGGCGATTAAGTCTGTTTATGATCCGGAAATTCCGGTAGATGTATATGAATTGGGATTAATCTATGAAGTAAATATCTACCCAATTAACAACGTCTATATTTTAATGACGTTAACGTCACCATCATGCCCTTCTGCTGAAGCTATACCTGGTGAGATTGAACAAAAAGTAAAGGCAGTGGAAGGCATTAATGATGTTAAAGTAGAAATCACCTTTGACCCGCCTTACACGCAGGACATGATGAGTGAAGCTGCCAAACTTGAACTTGGCTTTCTTTAAGAAAAATAAAATCAATAATTCTGTAATAAATAAAACAACAAATCATTAAATACTATGTATCCCGAACCTTTAGTAGCCCCCATGCGGGCCGATTTAACCACTGCAGGGTTTAGCGAATTGAAAACCGCTGCAGATGTAGATAACCATTTGAAAGATCATAAGGGCACAACATTGCTGGTGATCAATAGTGTATGCGGTTGCGCTGCCGGTGCAGCCAGACCGGGTGTACGCTGGGCTATTGAACAAACTACCAAGAAACCTGATCACCTGGCAACCGTTTTTGCCGGTGTAGATAAGGAAGCAGTAGCCAAGGCACGGGAGTATACGTTACCCTACCCTCCATCTTCTCCATCTATTGCCTTGTTTAAAGATGGTGAATTGGTACACTTTATTGAACGCCACCACATCGAAGGCCGCAATGCTCAAATGATCGGAAGTCATTTACTGGAAGTGTTTGAAGAATATTGTTAATCCTTCATAGTACACAAAAAACAAGAGGCAGCCAGTGGTTGCCTTTTGTTTTTTAGATATGCTGGCTTAGTAACCTAAGGGCAAGGTCCTCCAATCCTCTCTGGCTTTCCCGTAAGGCTTTATCCATACCACTAAAATCTGAAAGCGAATCGACCCGAAGTATACCCAGTGGTTTCCATTCTGCTTCACGCAAATCACATTGGCCGCAGACGACATATACTTTTTTGCCAGACTTCTTTACTCGTCCTGCCACACCATCCACTACTTTACCCTGCAAGGATTGGTGATCAAATTTTCCTTCCCCGGTAATCACTACATCAGCCCATGTCAGCGCATCCGAAAAATGTGTTAAATCAAAAATCGTCTCCACTCCGGATTTCAATTCTGCATTAAATAATACGTGCATTCCACCGGCAAAACCACCGCCCGCTCCGGAACCCGTTATCGCCTGAATATCGATGCCATAGTGATGCTGAAATATTTTTGCCACATGCTGAAGTCCCCTGTCTAATTTTTCTACATCTTCTTTCGAAGCTCCTTTTTGTGGCGCATACACAAAAGCAGCACCTTGCTCGCCATAAAACGGATTGGTGACATCGCAGATCGCGGTAATGGTAACATGTTCGAGTTTAGGATGAATACTACTCTGGTCGATACGTACAATGCGTTCAAGTGTATCACCGCGAGGAATCACATGATGGCCATCTGAATCAAAAAACTTGTAACCCAATGCTGCTGCTGCGCCCAGTGCGGCATCGTTCGTGGCACTGCCGCCAATCCCGAGTATAATTTCTTCAGCACCGTTGTCCAGTGCATGGCGTAGTAATTCTCCTGTTCCGTATGAGGTAGTCTTCAAAGGATTGTACTCTTCTGGTTTTAACAACATCATTCCACTCGCCTTTGCGATTTCAATAAAAGCAACCTTACCATTCCTTGATTGTCCGTAAGCAGACTTTGTTTTTCGCATCAGCGGATCATGAACTTCCACTTCAACAATCTTTCCTTGATGGTGATAGAGAAAAATATCCAACGAGCCATCGCCACCATCGGCCAGCGGAAATTTTCGGATGGTATAGGGTTTGTTCGATTTATTCAATCCCGTTTCAATCGCATCGCATACCTGGGCAGCCGTGAGTGTCCCTTTAAACTTATCCGGTGCAATAAGGATGTTCATACCAGTACTAAGTAAAGAAATAATACGGTAAGCAAAGCAGTAAGTCCTTGCAACAATGACATAATGGTAATACCGCGGTATGCCGAACTAAGATCAAATCCACTGAATTGCGACACTACCCAGAAATAGGAATCATTGGCATGCGATACCGTCATGGCTCCTGCCCCAATGGCCAACACTAATAATGACAATTGCACAGGATCACTAAAGCCAGCCTGCATCGTTAACGGAGCCATCAAAGCACTCACAATTACAATGGCGCTCGTGCTGGAACCTTGTGCTGTTTTAAAGAGTGAACTGATTAAATATCCGATCAGTAAAAAACCAATACCGGAAAGTGATTGCTCCTGTGCCCAATTGCTGATCATACCGGATATCGGACTTGCCTTCAATACCGCCCCTAACGCTCCGCCACATCCGGTGAGTACTAAAATTGGTCCTGCTTGCCGGATGCCCATTTCAATCCAAGGTCTGGACTGGTTTTGTTTTCGAAAAAAAATAAGCGCCAAGGTAACAGTAAGCAATAACGCTAGTATTGGATTGCCGGCAAAACGCAGAACGGTAACAATCATTGTATCACCATTGAAAAAAAGGTCCAACAACGAGGCCGTTGCGATGAGCACCACAGGTAATGTCAATAACAGCAGAGATTTTAAAAGAGAGCCTGCAACAATTGGCACTTCGGATTTTACTTCTATTCCTTCAACGATTAACCATTTCCCGATTCGCCTGGCATAGTAATGGGCTACGATTACCACTGGAATAGAAACGATAATACCCAATAAAATTATTAGTCCCAGGGAACTACTAACCCCCAGGTTACCTGCGGCTGCCACTGGTCCGGGTGTGGGTGGCACTAACGTATGAGTGGTATATAGTCCACCCGATAAACTCAACGTCATCGTGGGTAATGGAATATGTGCGGTGGCTGAAATAGATTTTGCAAGGCTGACTAAAATGATAAACCCGGAATCGCAGAAAACAGGAATGCCCAATATCATCCCCAGGAAAGCAATTCCAAGCGAAGGATTTCCATTGGCGTGCTGATGTAATGCATCACCCAATTGCTGAACAGATCCCGATTCTTCCAGCACAGTTCCTAAGATACTGCCCAGTACAACGATTAGCCCGATGGCACCCAGCAACGAACCAAAACCGGCACTCATGGTTGAAACAATCTGAAGAAGTGGCATCCCGGCCAATATCCCAAAACCGATTGCAGCCACTACCAAACTTAAAAAGGGATGCCATTTAAAATAACTACCGGAGAGTATGATAAACCCTATTGTGATTATCAGCAGGATTACATGATAAGCCTCTGGCATAGTAAAATGGCTAATGGCATTTAAACTTACCGCGAACCGGATATAAAGCCAAATCAGCTAACTCCTTAAGCTTTCCCATTTGCTTGCTGTTTACGCCAACTTCTATGTTTGCCTTTAACCATGAATTTTAATTTAAGAGCCTTGATGAAAGGAGCATATTGCGATTGCTGATCAGAAGCTTAACCGTGTCAAAAATTCTTCTAACTCTTTGCGGAAGGTTTTTGGGTTTTGGATATCCAAAAGTTGATTCACTTCCTTATTTTGTTTGATCATCAGCTGATTGAGTTTCATGTGCTGATTAATCAGAATAAATTCAAGGTCAGGCATCAATTGCTTTAGCTCGTCAACAATATCCATCACTTTTAACGTCCGGTCAACGAGGTTATACGTCCCTCCTTTCAGTGTAAGCGAAAGCACCTGTGCGAGGGCAGATGAAATCAAATCAACATGTATAAACGACCTCGATTGATCACCATTACCATGAATGGTGATGCGTTTTTCAAAATTAGCTTCAAATACAAACTTATTGATCACTGCATCAAACCGCATACTTCTGCTGTACCCATATACATTTCCACACCTGAAAATGTAGGTCTCCAGTTTTTCACTCAGCCGGTTCACATGTTCCTCTCCGCGAAGCTTGGAGATTGCATAAAAAGTTTTAGGCGCTGGAGAAACTGATTCGTCTACTGCCTGATCGGAGGATCCGTACACTCCGGCACTGCTGACATAGATAAATTTTTTAACTGTGCTTTCTTCAACAGCATACACCAACTCAGCCGTTCCCCAATGATTAATTTGTTCATACAGATGCGCTTCGGCATTGGCAAAAGGTGTGGTTACGCGAGCCGCAAGGTGGTATACCACATCAATATTCTTCATGGCCATTTTTAGGCCACGCGAGTCAAGCAACTCTCCTCTGATGAACTGAATTTTTTGATGACTCTGCAGCTTTTCGCCCAGGAATAAATTGAAATTATGCCGGCTCAGGTTGTCGTATACAACCACTTTATCAACATCAGGTCGGCTAATAAGCTTATCGACCAGTTCCGTTCCAATATATCCTGCTCCTCCTGTTACTAAGATATTCATATACAGTTGTTCATTATTCACTTACTCTTGCAACCCTATCTACAGGTCACAGGAATTCCGTTTACTTACCATCTCTAAAATATTACTTGATCAACTCCGTGTGCAAACCACACTCCACCTTCTTCAGTCCATACCAGCGCGCCTCACGCTCCTGCATTTCCGGATCCAGTCGTCTTGTACAGGGTTCACATCCAATGCTCACATATCCCTTTTCCTCTAGCGGATGCTTTGGTAAATTATGCTCCTTTTGATAGTCCCAAATCATTTTAGCATTCCAGTCGAGCATGGGGTGAAACCGTAGGGTACCATGGGGTGCTGGTTGCTCCACTTTCATGGCAGCACGCACGGCACTCTGGTCGGCACGTACCCCATAGATCCACACATCGTGCGAGCGGAGTATGCCATCCATTGGCTGGGTTTTGTTCAGGTAGCAACAATGATCCGGATCGGAAGCAAATAATAAGCGCCCTTCGTTATCGCGCTGCATGATTTTAGGCACCTCTGATTTCAAATCGATGGTGTTCAGTCCGAACACTTCGGTTATATAATCGCGGAACCTGATCGTTTCCGGAAAATGATACCCGGTATTAATAAAGTACACCGGAATACTTTTATCGATGCGGCTTAGAATATGCAGCATCACCAGGCTATGCGATTGAAAAGACGAACTGGTGAATAGCTTTTTCCCTTCTTCCCTGTATCGTTGAATGGTAGTTTGTATTGCTGTAAAGTCCATTAGAATATGGGTCAAAATAAGTAAAAATGATGGAACATGTAGCGTATTGGTAACAGGAAAAAGCCGCAACCGTTTGTGCTCCATTGCTCCTGGTTATAATGGAAGGCAGAATAGCTATTTTTGTAATCGAAGGATAAGGTAAGAACCTTTTAAAGTAATTTCTGTTAAGTATGAGGATGAAAATAAAAGTATCGCGCAAAGAGCACTTCAACGCTGCCCACCGGTTGTTTAACCCGGCTTGGTCCGATGAAAAAAATGAACAGGTGTTCGGCAAGTGCAGTAACCCTAACTACCATGGGCATAATTATGAGCTTATCGTTACCGTAACCGGTGAGCCTGATCCGCAAACAGGATACGTATACGATATGAAGGTATTAAGCGACCTGATAAAGGAACACGTAACCAATCAATTTGATCATAAAAACCTTAACTTAGATACACCATATTTCCAGACGCTGAATCCTACCGCTGAAAACATCGCAGTTGTGATCTGGCAGATTTTGAGAGATAAAATAGACCACTCACTCGATGTAAAAATTACACTTTATGAGACAGAAAGAAATTTTGTTGAATATCCAGCCACATAATCACGACCATGATGAACTGGGAGACGATCATGCCGGCTCATCCTACGATACACCCCTGAGGGATGATGCGTTTGAACTAGATGATGAAGAAAAGATTGACCGGATAGAAAAACACTTCCGGGAGATCATGACTATTCTCGGATTGGATCTTAACGATGATAGCCTTAACGGAACGCCAAAACGGGTGGCTAAAATGTATGTAAAAGAAGTGTTCAGCGGATTGAATCCTAAAAACAGACCACATGCGCGCCTCTTTGAAAATAAGTATAAGTACGACCAGATGCTTGTGGAAAAGGATATTACTATATACTCCCACTGTGAGCATCACTTTGTACCCATTTTCGGAAAAGTGCATGTTGCCTATTTTTCCAGTGGAAAGGTAATCGGACTATCAAAAATTAACCGGGTGGTTCAGTATTACGCTAAACGTCCACAAGTGCAGGAACGCCTTACCGTTCAGATTGCGAAGGAATTGATGCGCATTTTAAAAACTGAAGATGTGGGTGTAGTCATAGATGCTACGCATCTTTGTGTGGCTTCCCGTGGTGTGGGCGATACCAATAGTAAAACTGGAACCGGATACTTCTCCGGAAAACTGCTGGACGAGACGTATAAGAAGGAGTTTCTAAATTACATCAATACCAAGTAATCAGTTGGTAATTTGATTTAAAACTTAAAAGAAAATAAAATCAGGAAGAAAAATAACTGAATGAAATAGTAAGGCAGAGCAACTTTATTCTCAACCTTAACTTTAAACGTGCGGAATAAAGTAAGCATGATCACAGAGGTTACAAACCAACCCAAATAATTTCTGTACGGTACATCTCCTCCATCCCAACTCCAGAAATCGTACCGGATAGCCACGGGCTCAATCAACATATCAATAAATACTGCCAGAGTTGCCCCTAAAAGTATCCTTGTCCAGGCAGGCATAGCAATTGACCCGGTAAGCACCCCGATGGAGTAAATAATCAGCAGCCAATTCAAACCAATTATTACCGGAACGCCTAAAAGTTTGGGACCCAGCGTTGCGCCATAGGAATAGGACCCAAAAAGTACACCTGTTTGAACGCCAATTACCTCCACCAGAAAACCCAATACGATCACGCTTCCAGCGAATATCAGAAAGGAATGAGACCGATCATGATGATTGAGCCACAACAAAAATGCGCTAACCAAAAGGTTAAAGGGAGTAAGCAACCGAAAATACTCTTGTAAAGGGGAAAGTAATCCGATAATCCCAACAACATGCATGATTACCAGCAGTTGAATAGAATACGAGTATAACGTGGTATATATACCCCTGTAAATGCGTACCATCATGTGTTTTAAACAGCAGGAACGTTAAACTGTTCAGTGATTAATGCTGCAGTTATTTTGGCAGAATTGAGGCATAATGGTATCCCTCCGCCAGGGTGAACACTCCCCCCGCTGAAAAACAGATTTTTGAATTGTGAGGATTGATTCCGGTGCCGAAGAAAAGCGGCCATCCTGTTATTTGAACTTGTACCATACAATGAACCCTGGTAAGAATGGGTTCTATGATGCAATTTTCGGGGATCAAGTATTTCTTCAGACTGGATCAACGAAGCAATATCTGTCTTCAATATACGGCTGAGTTTGGACAGGATGTTCACTCTCGCCTGTTGGATAAGTGTTTCCCAATCCTGCCCTGTATCGGAAGGAACGTTTATCATCACAAACCAGTTTTCGCACCCTTCCGGGGCATCACCGGGCACAAACTTGGAAGTAATGTTTACATACACTGTTGGGTCATTGTAAACAGTTTTATCTTCAAAAAGTACTTTAAATTCTTGACGGTAATCGCTGGAAAAGAATATGTTATGAAGATCCAGTTCAGGGAATAATTTGCCTATTCCCCAATAGAAAATCAATGCTGAGCTTGACCGTTCCTGACGCAGTATCGCCTCCGGAGCAGGCTGATTTTTCAGCAACTTGCGGTAGGTATAGAAAACATCCATAGTGCTTACTACAATGTTGGCCGGATAAAAAAATCCATCCGCCAACACTCCCTTTACTGTATCACCCTCCACCACAATTTCATCTACTGTTGTATTATATCGGAAAACGATCCCCTGGTCTTCCGCAAGGTTGACCAGCGACCGGGTTATGGTATGCATACCGCCTTCCGGAAGAAAGGTACCGATGTTGAATTCAAGATGGGGTATGGTACTTAAAATGCCCGGGGCCCTGTAGGGATCTGAACCGCTATAGGTGGCATACCGATTAAACAATTGCACCAGACGATGATCATCGAAATGCTTATCATTAAACTGGTTCAGAGTTGAAAATAAACCCATCTTGGGAATAACTGGTAATGCCTTTATCACATCCCACGATAACCATGTCCGCCAGGAATGCAGTGATTTCTCAATGAATAGTTTCCCCGCTTTCTCATAACTCTCTTTGGATCGCTTCAGGTAGTTGGTTACCCGGGCGGGATCAACATTCAATTGAGTCGCTACTTCATCTGAAAATTTTTCAGGTTCAGCAAACGATTTTATTCGGGTACCATCTTCATAAAAATAATGACACGTGGTATCTAGCTTTTGATAGGAATAATAATCTCGTGGATTCCTCCCACAGGCCTCAAATACATGGTCAAGAAAATGAGGCATGGTAAACAAAGAAGGTCCGGCATCAAAGCGGAACCCATCCCGTCTGAATT